>JAEZVR010000106.1 GCA_023420715.1 Bacillota bacterium
TTTCTGTCCCATAATAATCCACACGAATACGGTCTAATACGCGGGGGTTAGCACGACCTGCACGCACAGCATTTAAATTTTCCTGCAAAACATGAATGCTGTTTTCCATTTTATGTTGATATGGCTCAAAGGTTTGTTTGGTGAGCTCTATTGACATAGATTCCTCCCATAGAATGATTTTGTCATATTTTTGAAACTATTTTGTAATATTATAAACAGCTGTTGTCAAACTTACAAGACAAGTGTCCCTAAGGACTCTCCCATAACCGCCCGATAAATGTTTTGTGGATCGATGACGCTAAACACTAAAATATCGATTTGGTTATCACGGCAAATGGCTGCAGCATTTGCATCCATAACACCCAATTTTTTTTGGAGCACCTCATCATGCGTCACTTGTGTATATTTTTTGGCATCCGGATATTTGGCAGGATCTTTATCATATACGCCGTCCACATTGGTTGCCTTTAAAATGACATCTGCATTCATTTCCGCCGCCCTAAGGGCTGCAGCCGTATCTGTGGAGAAATAAGGGTTTCCAGTTCCGCAGGCATAGATGGTGATCCGCCCCTTTTCCAAATGACGAACAGCACGCTTCCGAATATAGGTCTCGCAGATTTGGCGCATTTCAATCGCACTCATGACGCGTGTCTTACAGCCTGCATTTTCTAACGCATCTGATAAGGCTAAAGCATTCATGCTGGTCGCTAACATACCGATGTGATCGGCAGTCACACGGTCCATACCTTCGCTCGTTCGACCTCGCCAAAAATTACCACCACCGACAACGATGCCGACTTCAACACCCGCATCGACAACTGCCTTCATCGTCTGTCCTACCTTCCGCAAGACATCCAAATTAAGGCCAAAGCGTTGATCTCCAGCCAATGCTTCCCCCGATAGTTTCAATAATATCCGTTTATATTTTGCTTGACTCATACAGACCTCCACATGATTACTTTTATTATATCAATTGAGCGCATTACCCAGACAAACATAAAAAAACCGCCCACCTGAATGTGGGCGGTCATCACAGCTTATTTGATTTGACTCATGACTTCCTCTGCGAAGTTTTCTTCTTTTTTCTCGATCCCCTCACCAACTTCGTAACGGGTAAAGCGGCGAACTTTGATATTCTCGCCAATCTTGGCAATCATTTCCTGCATGTATTGACCGACGGTCTTACTGTCGTCCTTCACAAAAGGCATATCAAGCAAGCAATTTTCCTCATAGAATTTATCCATCTTGCCATTGACAATTTTTTCAACAATTTGTTCAGGCTTGCCTTCATTCAGAGCCGTATTACGCAAAATTTCTCGCTCTTTATCCATAGCCTCTTGAGAGACATCCTCACGGCTCACCCAGCGCGGATTCAATGCGGCAACTTGCATCGCACAATCCTTGGCAAATTGTAAAAAGTCTTCATTTTTAGCGGCAAAATCTGTCTCAATATTGACTTCGATCAATACGCCAACACGACCACCGCCATGAATATAAGCTAAGCATACCCCTTCTGCAGCAACACGACTGCTCTTCTTCGCTGCTTTTAAGATGCCATTTTCGCGCAACCAAGCCAAAGCCGCTTCAATGTTGCCGTCGTTTTCTGTGAGGGCTTTTTTACAATCCATCATCCCTGCGCCTGTTTGGTCGCGCAACTGTTTAATTAAAGATACATTAATATCTGCCATCTTGATCTCCTTATCATGCGACCGAATTATGCTTCAACGGTCTGTGCTTCTTCCGCTTCAACTTCTTCTGCTTCTGCCACAACGGTTTCCATTGAAGGCTTTTCTTCTGCCTCAGCATTTGCCAACAGTTCTGCCTCAACAGATTCTGCAGAATCTTCTTGACCTTGTTTACCCTCAATCACGGCATTTGCCATAACACTTGCAATCAACTTGACCGCACGAATGGCATCGTCATTTCCAGGAATGACATAATCCACAGCGTCCGGATCGCAATTGGTATCAACAATACCGACCACAGGGATGTTTAAGCGACGTGCTTCTGCAACAGCGATATATTCTTTGCGGGGATCTACCACAAAAATACAGTCTGGCAAGCCTTTCATTTCTTTAATGCCGCCGAGATTTTTATTGAGTTTTTCATGTTCCAAATTGAGTTTGGCAACTTCTTTTTTGGTGAGCAAGTCGAAAGTGCCATCTGTTTGCATATTTTCCAATTCAAAGAGACGACCAACGCGTTTTTTGATGGTGGTGTAGTTTGTCAATGTCCCACCCAACCAACGATTATTCACAAAGTGCATGCCACAGCGCTCTGCCTCTTCTTTAATAGAATCTTGAGCCTGTTTCTTCGTACCAACAAAGAGCACTTGTCCGCCATTCATGACGATATCGCGGACGAATAAATATGCCTTTTCGATCAATTTAACCGTTTGCTGCAAATCAATAATGTAAATACCATTGCGCTCGGTGTAAATGTATCGTGCCATTTTGGGATTCCAACGGCGTGTTTGATGTCCGAAATGAACACCGGCTTCCAATAATTGTTTCATACTAACGACTGCCATATTTACCTCCTGTTTATACCTCCACAGATGTAAAATTTGTCAACAGGACACATCTGTGTGCGTATTGGCTTAATAATTTTATCAAAAATGAAAAATGCGTCAACTCCTTTTAAGCCGTTCATCTGGTGAGTGTGCTAATCAAGGTTTTTATAATCTTTCCCCTAAACACTGGCATCCTTAATTCTAATCTTTCATAATAAGGATATAGAAGGAGCTACATATGGCTGTTTTATTTTTTATCATTGCCACTTTGGCGAGTATTGCAGGTGCCATCAGTGGTATTGGTGGCGGTATTATTATTAAACCCCTCATTGATGCCACCAATCTCTTTTCACCTGCTGTCGTCAATTTTTTATCGGGAAATACAGTATTGGCAATGACCTGCGTTGCCATTATCAGATCCCGCATCAAACGAGATAGCACCTTAATATGGGCAAAAGCGTTGCCCATGGGCATTGGATCAGCTATCGGTGGTGTCGGGGGCGGCCTTCTTTTTCAAACCATTCTCATGCGCGCACACCAGTCTGGCGGGGTTAAGCTCATTCAAACCATCTGTCTTTTTGTAATGACCCTTTTTGTGCTTTTATATGTCTTACATCCCCCAAAAAAGACCCATCAAATTCAGAATGTTTTTGCCATTTCCGGCGTGGGTTTATTACTGGGCCTCATCTCAGCTTTTTTGGGGATCGGTGGCGGTCCACTCAACATCGCCTTTTTAAGCTATTTTTTTAGTTTGGAGGCCAAATCAGCCACCCTTTATTCCCTCTTTATTATTTTCTGTGCACAATGCTTTAATCTGGGACAAACCATCATTCAGGGACAAGTGCCACCCATCTCTTGGACGTTTGTGGTGCTGATGTGTTTGGGCGGTATCATCGGATCCATTTTAGGCAGACAGATCAGCCACAAACTCAACGATCAGCAAACCAGGCATTTCTTTGTCATTTTTTTAATCTTAATTCTAGGCATTATTTGTTATAACGGGATATCTTCATCAATCTAAACAAATTGGCGAAAAAAAAGAACCACGATCGTGGTTCTTTTATCGTCCATAAATAGATTCAATTATTGATTAACTTTATCTTTCAAGACTTTACCGGCCTTAAACATAGGGGCTTTTGATGCAGGAATCTCAATGGCTTCCTTGGTGCTTGGGTTACGACCCACGCGAGCTGCACGATATTTGGTTTCGAAAGTACCAAAACCAACCAATACCACCTTATCGCCTTCTACCAAAGCTTCTGTAATGGTTTCGATCACAGCGTTTACAGCAGCTTCACTGTCTTTTTTGGAAAATTCGGTCTTTAATGCCACAGATTCGATCAATTCGCTTTTGTTCATCTGAAAAAGCCTCCTTGCTAATTTTCGTTCTGATTATGGCAATCCAAACCCCTGTTGTCAAGGTTTCAAAGAGATTATGCCTCAGACAGCTGCTCTAAGGCTTGTTTGAGATCGGCAATTAAATCCGCTACTGCTTCAATGCCGACAGAAATACGAATGAGAGATTCATCCACCCCTGCTGCCTGGAGCGCCGCCTCATCCAATTGACGATGGGTTGTGCTCGCTGGATGCAGGGCACAAGTCTTCGCATCTGCCACATGGGTTTGAATGGCAATTAACTGAAAGGCATTGATGACCGTTTTTGCAGCTTCTCTACCACCTTTAACCCCAAAAGAAACCACCCCACAAGTGCCATCTGGCATGAGCGTTTTGACCAATTCAGCCTGATCATCCGATGCCAAACCTGGAAATTTAACCCATTCAACCGCTGGATGCGCCTTTAAAAATGTTGCAATTTGCGTCGCATTGTCCACATGCCTTCTCATTCTTAAGTGCAAAGACTCCAGGCCGAGATTCAAGATGTAACTATTAAATGGGGATGGCACAGCACCTAAATCCCGCATCAATTGAACCAGTAATTTAGTGATATATGCACCTTCGCCAAACGCCTTTGTATAAACCAATCCATGATAGGAAGGATCTGGCGTACAAAAATCTGAAAATTTCTCTGGATATGCGCCCCAATCAAAGCGACCTGAGTCAATAATCGCACCCCCAACAACCGCAGCATGACCATCCATATACTTCGTCGTTGAATGGATGACAATATCTGCCCCATGTTCAATTGGACGGCAAAAAACAGGTGTTGGGAAGGTATTGTCCACAATAAGGGGAACACCATGGGCATGTGCCACACGCGAAAACTTAGGGATATCTAACACAATCAGGGCTGGGTTTGCAATGGTTTCGCCATATATCGCTTTAGTATTCGGCAAAATGGCTGCTGCAATTTCTGCTTCCGAACTAAAAGGCGAAATAAAGGTCACATCAATGCCCATCCGTCTAAAAGTCACATTAAATAAGTTGTGTACACCGCCATAAATCGTAGCAGAGCAGACAATGTGATCCCCTGCATGGCAAAGATTAAAGAGCGCAAAAAAGGCTGCGGCCTGACCAGAAGCCGTTAATACAGCAGCAACACCGCCTTCCAAATCACAAATTTTTCGGGCGACTGCGTCATTGGTCGGATTAGCTACTCTCGAATAAAAATAACCACTTGTTTTTAAATCGAATAAATCACCTAGGGTATCGACGCTATCATATCGAAAAGTCGTGCTTTGATGAATCGGAAGTTGACGCGCCTCGCCATTTTGAGGGCACCATCCACTGTGTAAACATTGCGTATCTACATGATATCGCTTCATATCCGCCTCCTGTTTTTGCCTAAATTGTCGCAATTATATCAAGAAATAGAGACTTGACTAGACCAAAACGGCTCGATTTCGACAAAAAAACGTAAAACTGATGAAAATAATATATGAACACACGCTACGTCTAGCTTAACCGCCGCAAAAAATAGCCCCTTTTCTGCAAGGTACAGAAAAGGGGGTAGAATTACCGTTTCAGACGCCTTTACCTAGAAAGGCTCAGGGATGACGGTCGGAGATAAAGATTGTTTTTGTTCGGGTTCCCCGATAAAATTCTCGGGTGATGTCCCAGATGACATGGTCTTTCCATCGAAAACCTCTCCACCAGCATAACCATTGGCGCCATAGTACTGACCTGCATAAGATCCTTTTTTAACCCCTTCTGGTAGATAACCATTATCGGTATCCTCAATCGGCGTATAAGGCACCAGCCGCACTGTTTTAAACTCCCCGATCGGTTGACCAAACATAAATTGATGTAGGATTGGCGTCATCTTATTGTAGTTTGAGCGAATACACCATATATCGTCCTGATCCATCCAATAACAACCGTCTGCCGGAATTGAAAACTGGGCAATTTGACTGCCTAACTTTGGTAGTAAGACCAAGCCCATCTGGGTTAATTCCTCTGCAGTCATATTTGTTGTAACATGGGACAATGCCGCACGGAAAAACTTCGCGATCTGAATTGGATTGGATTTTTTAACTTTATTGAACACGCGCTGAAGCACTTCTTGTTGCCGCTTCATTCGGTGGAAATCGGAATCTAAATATCTCATGCGCGCATAGGCAATCGCCTGACGCCCATTCAAATGCAAATGCCCCCCTTTTCTAATATAAGATACCCATTGCGAACGATCTTCCCAGCCCAACATGGCCGCGTTTTGTTCTTCAATCAAGGCATTGAAATATTTGAGCACATCTGGATCGTCTGGGATATCGATCTCAATACCACCCACTTGATCAACCACATCTTCTGCCCCACTAATATCGAACATAATATAGTCCTTAATATTAAGGTGAAATGTCCGATTTAAGGTTTTCATGACGCCTTCTGGACCATAATGGCTCACAGCATTGAGTTTCATGGGCTCGTCAATGCCTTCCACATAAATCAGCTGATCACGCTGAAAAGAAGTTAGTTTAACTTGATTATTCTTTTGATCAATCGTAGCCACCAACATGGCATCTGCACGCGAATAAGTTTCGTTCCCGCGCTTAAAATCCATACCCATGAGCAGAACATTGATCACATCACCATCGCGAACATAAGCTGGCAAATCTTGCTGCGTTTCATTTGAAACAGAAGGCAGGGCTTTAAACTGTCCAGGATCGACACCACCTGTCTTTGCAGCACCCAGGAGATAGTCCCAAACCAAATACACGCCAACCATTAAAACCAAGAGGACACAGACAAAGGCTCCGACCAAACGGGTTGCAATCTGAATACCACTCAACTTTTTTTTGCGCCGGCGCCTCGGTCGTCGCTCGGCAGCGGCATATCTTTGTGAAGCACGCGGCGGGCGAGCAGCATGCATCTGAGGCGAGATTCTCGGAGACGGCTGATTCACCATTTCATAATCATCAAATTCTGACGCTCCGAATTCCAAATCGTAATTCATCCAATCATCTGCACTAAAATCATCAGAATAAGCCAAATCATCCTCTAATTGCGGATAAATGCCTCGCTGACCATATTGATGATAATCATCATTTCGCTGTTTATTTTGATTGTGTTTCATGTTCTGTCCTTACCTAAAAACTCAAAAAAAGTATAGCATAGATCAATTTTAAGATAGATTAAGTTTCAGTGAAAATTGATGTCGTCAAATCGTAATCCTGCAGTGTCAAACAGGCCATTTTAAGCCCATCTGTTGCTGCCGACATAATCCCCCCAGCATAACCAGCTCCTTCACCAGCCACTCTTAATCCCAAAACTGTTGCCACACCGGTTACCGGATCGCGCTCAATGCGTATGGGTGAAGAACTGCGTGATTCAACGGCCGTTAAAATGGCTTCATCCGAAATAAAGCCAGGCAATTTCTGATCCAAGATCTTAAATCCAGCTTTAAGCGATTGGACAACAAAATCTGGCAGGATCTGACTCAATAAAACTGGGACAACCCCCGGACGATAGCTCGCTGCTTTCAACTGATCTGGTGTAGATAAGCGATCTTGTAAAAAATCACATACCATCTGTGCAGGCGCGCGGCCTGTCGAGCCACCAGCTTCAAAGGCACGTCTTTCTAATAAATCCTGAAATTCAAAGCCTTTTAATGGCTCTTCTGATGTTGCCCCCGTATCCGTTGGATACACATTAACCAATAAGGCGCTATTGGCCATCGACTCATTCCGCAAATAACGACTCATACCATTTGTGACAACCCGCCCTGGTTCTGAAGCGCTGGCGACAACTTGCCCCCCAGGACACATACAAAAAGTATAGACAGAACGATCGGTATTTAAATGCGCCACAGCTTTATAACTGGCTGCTGGTAAATGTGAATATCGCTCCTGAAAGTGTTTACCGTAGTTGGTCTGATTAATAGCCATCTGAGGATGTTCAACCCGCAAACCAACCGCAAAGGTTTTGGGCGTCATGACAATACCAGACGCGGCAAGCGCATACATCAGTTTTCGAGCACTGTGACCCGGTGCCATAATGACCTCTTTACAAGGCAAAAAATAGTTTTCGTTGGTGGCCATTTGTGTCACTTCTAAGCCCAAAATGCGATGGCTATGTTCTGCATCAGGTTCTAAAACGAGTCGATCCACTCGATGGCCAAACCGCACCTCACCGCCATAAGCCAGAATACAATTGCGCCAATTTGGTAAAAGTTTGGCCAAATAATCCGTGCCGATATGCGGCTTTTGTTGGATTAATATTTTATTTGGCGCACCAAATTGGGTAAATAATTCCAAGATGAACCGATGCCAAGGACTGCGGGTTCCCGTATTTAATTTCCCATCCGAAAAGGTACCCGCACCGCCCTCACCAAATTGAACATTACTATGCGGATTCAAAAAGGGATCTCCGCCTTCCCAGTATTGCCGAACCGATTGCAGGCGTGCCTCGACGGACTCACCTTGCTCTAAGACAATGGGCTTTAACCCCGCATAAGCCAATAAAATAGCCGCAGCATAACCAGCTGGTCCAGTCCCCACCACGACAGGTCGCCCTAGAATGCTCTGTTTTTCTGCCAGATGAGCACCTATCTTAAATTGCAGACGATCACAGCCAAAAGGCTGTGGCGGGTCGTCAATTTCTGCAACAGCTACCTTATATATCCAACGAATTCGATCGTGGTCCCGAGCATCCAAAGATTGTTTGACAACACGCCAACGCAACGGCCTGACCAACCTTTGGCATGAAAGATGTTTTTCTTTAATCTGCCGCTCAATTAACCGTCTTAAAATCGGCGCGTGATTCCTTTTACTTGCATCTATTTTTAATTGATCTAAGAGAATCATTTACCCACCATGCGATCTACCAATGCTGTTGCCGCGCGTAATCCTGTTGCCCATGCCCAATGCAAGTTATATCCCCCACAATCGCCATGCACATCAAGCAATTCACCGATAACATATAGATTTGGATGCTGTAGACAAGCCATTGTCTGGGGATCTATATTTCGCAAAGATACACCCCCGCCACAAACCTGCGCATGGGAAAAGCCTTTCGTCTGTGTAATTTCCTGAGGATAAGCCTGTGCCAAAGAAACCAACTGCCTCAAATCATCATCTGTCAATTGACCCATAATCCCTTCTGCCTTTTGGCTCTTTAAGGCCGTTTGTGCCAAAACAGCCGATAACTTCCAGGGCAAAAAACCGACCCCCCATTGTAAAACGGGTAAATGCGGGGCATTGTCCCGCAGCTGCCTCAGGGCAGCAAAAAGGGCTTGACTGTCGCATTCTGGGAGTAAATTCAACCAGACACGTACAGATGAATGGGTGCGCAGAGAAGCGGCTAATCTACCGGATAAATTTAGCGTGGGGATACCAGACAGGCCATAGTCTGTAAACAAAATTTCACCACATAGAGCAGGATCCGTCTGCACAGAATCCGTTGGATGGAGCAGATAGGCTGCCTGCACCCTCGTGCCAGACAGACGCTTTCGCACCTGTTTACAACATAACTGAACCAAGGCAGGAAAGACTGGGATCAGGGAGAGTTTGCATTTTGAGGCCAATGTCATGCAAGGATTTACCTCTTGCGAGGAAAACAAACCCATGGAACAAGCCAAGACAACCTGCTTTGCCCGAATATGTTGTCCAAATGCGGTATGGAGGTCGTACACCCCATCCTGCAGGTTAAGATCATGGATCTTCGTCTGAGTTTGAATCCTCATCCCCGATTCGAATATGGCCTGATGCATGAGCATCACAACAGAACGGGCTTGCATGGATCGTGGATATATGCGGTCTTCTTCTACAACTGTTTGCAAGCCAATTTGGGCAAAAAAATCTCGAATAACCTCACAGGTGTAACCCGACAAACAGGATGCAATTAACGGTTCATCCGCGCCATGAAAAGCCGATATCGGCAAATATTGATTCGACAAATTACAGCGACCATTTCCAGTGGCCAATAATTTCCGCCCCATGTCAGCCTCGGCCTCGATGAGAATAACGCCTTTTTCCAACCCCGAATTTTCTCCATATCGGGCTTTGATATCTCGAGCAATCGCAATGGCGCAAGCCATGCCAGAGGCACCGCCACCGACGATCGCTATTTCGTATACCGGGGATTTCATAGGCATTGAGCAAGCCGCCTCACTTGATCGTGTTTTGAATATGTAGCGGGTGTTAAGGCAAAATGTTCGCATAGCCAATCTTTTAATTTTGTCAAAGCGACATCAGAACCCGATAATAATTCAATTTCTAATTCGACAAATGGTCTCTGTCTATGACCAAATACATACACCCCATGATCCAAGGCAACTTCGATTTGTGACCCATCTACATTGAGCAACCGCGTTTGACGGGCAAAATCGATCTGATACATCGCCTGCAATGGACATTTTAGGATGTTATATAACGATTGATCACATTGGCGAATCGCTTCGCCATGTCGATCTAAAAAAGCGGACATCGGCAAATCATCATCAAATGAGTCAACCTCATAAGACCATTCTTCTCTGAAAAAAAGACCTTCTTCGACTCGCTGTTTCTGAGGTGTTTTATACTTGACCACCATCACCTGGCGTTCACCTTCGCGCCGCATGCGCACAACAGCACCCAGCCCTGCCAAATCCTCTGTCGGTGTATCGTAGTAAACAGAATGGCAACGAAACTTTGCCCCTGGTCCATCGTGTGTCCATGCTTGCCACGATTTTGCCATACCAAGATAATGGGCTTGAACCATATCCGCTACTTCAAATTTATATTCCCGTTCCATCGCGAACCTCTCAATGATTTGATCGAATAATATCTGTTTGAGATATGCCCAAGACATCGCCTTGACGGTTCAAGCCAAAGCGCAACAAAGCATGTTTCCATGCGAGGCTACGATAGTGATCAACATCCACACCTCGAATGACACGAATTTCCTGATCCAATCTAACTGCCAGATAATCTTGAGCTTGCTGCAATTCATATGCCGCTTCAGGCAAAGCCATCGATTTGACCTGTTGAAGATCTTCACCATTTAACAAATAAAGCCGCTTCGTTTGATCTGAAGTCTCCGCAATCACAACCAAATAATCACCATAGGGCAAGACACAATCAATGTGCTCAAAATGATAGAGAGGGGCTAAAACACCCGTTTCAGCCTCGTAGCTATAGACAGCCTTACCGTCTGTTAACCACAGTTTTCCGCCCAAGTGATAACAACCAGGCAGTGCCGTATTTAACTCAAAGATCTGCGAAATGAGCTGTTCCCCGATGGGCGGTTCCAAAGAAAGGCGTTTAATCATCGGTTTTGCTTGAACACCATCGGTATTGACGATGGATAAATCTATAAAGCGGTCTTTCTCGTCAAAAGCTGCACTGATGACATAACCAGAGTCCTCACTATTTCGCGATATCCAAGACAGTTTTTTTTGCCCTTCAGTGGTAAGCACATGCAATTCACCCCGATTACGCTCATCTGTTGTAATCAGAGACAGATAACGCCCACTTGGACTCCATCCCATCCACTCAATCGGGGCATCGGAATTGCCCTCAAAAATCATACCTGTCGGAGATAACAGGATATATTTAAAGCCCAAATGATCATAAATCAGCAATTTTTCTTGAAAGCTCAAAAAAACAGGTTTTTTCATAGCGATGGGTACATCGTATTCTCGCCCGCCTGCCAAATTGACAACCTCCAAACGTGTGCTCAACAACCGAACCACACGGTCACTGCCATAGGGATAATACTGTGAGGCATCGGTATTGCCCAATGAAAAGCCATAACCCAAATGACCTTGTTGTACCGATTCAATTTGCGTGGTTTGGCGCTTCATCCCATTTTCCATCGACAAAGAAAAAATGAGACTCAGGATGGCGATAATCAAACCCAATAAGACCATTTTTTTGAATCGCCGATATAACAATCGACGCGACCGGTCGATCATGCGGTTATCGGTGACTGAATTGGATTGCACAGACAAGCCTGCTGTGTCTTCAACAGCAGCCTTTTGCGGGTGCATTTTGGACTTCGTCAACGGCTTCGGTTGGCGCAATGGTTTATTTTGAGCAGTTTGTTTCATCATCTATCCAAATTATGAACGCTGACGCAAGCATTTTTCAAGCGGTAGGAAGGCTTGTTTCAACAACGCTACTTTTTCGGTCTCACAGAGCATGCCAGAGTACGTCCCATTTAAAAAGACATAGAAATTGTTCGCATCTTTTTCCTGCAAACTCATCTGCATCACCACTTCATCTTGGGTCACCTCATCAATATACAAAATAGAAACACTGAGATCTGCCCCTGCTTCAGCCGGTGGGATTTGATCGACAGCACAGACTTGTATATTCATGAGTTGATGATAAAACGGCAACATGAGCTGATCGTAAATCAAACCAACAGATGGCTGATGGCTGGCACCTTCCGTTGGTGCTTCAGCGGCACGATCTGTTTTGGAAAACACTTTCTCGGCTTGTTTCAGGCGAAAAAAGGGCTGATCCGACAGGCGTTCAAAAACAAAATTTCCCTGATCTAAATCCAGTCTGATTTGACGGACATTTTCGTACTTAATCCGCATTAAATATGGATCGACCCAATCTTTTAAATCTGTTTGATCCAAGATGGTAGATGCTTCTTTAAAGACAAAAATGGCATCCCGCTGACTGCTATATCCATAACATAAATTTTCTTTGAAAGGTGCACCCAAAATTAGGGTTTCCGTCTGTTCTTTGCCAGCATACAATTGAATGATCACCCGGGGGTGATCCAAACCATAGCGTGCCAGTTGATCTTGACCTTCTGCCTCATAGTAAAGCGCTTTTAAATTCGTCACTTCATCCAAGAAGGCAGATACATTATACGGATGGGCGCGCATCAAAAAAGGGGATGCAAACGTCCAGGATAGCCGTGTTTCATCATCGGATGTCGAGGTATTGCGATGAATTTCGATCGATTGATCGAATTTAGCATGCTGAATCCTGAATTGGCGAATTTCTTCAGTCTTTAAATCGACCACCTGGCGTGTCCGCAAGTGAAAGGATTTAATTTTCATTAAAACATCTGCATTTAACGTTTGAAAAACATTGCCCGAGGTCGGATTAGACAAATATAGCACATGATTTTCTGCATCATATAAACCTTCGTAGCGTTGTTGATCATCGTTGATCTCCAGGTGAATATCTGCTCCCTGTGCTAATGAGGCTTGAATATCTTCCGGCAGATCTGTCAGCATCTGCCAACGCCCCGGCAATCCAGTTAAAGTTGAAACAAAAAACTGTAAGTTTTTTTGATCCACTTCGCGTTGTACATCCTCTTGCAAATACCAATGCTGCGACGCATCTTGGGCAATATCGATCTGGCAAAAAGGTGTCGACCAATGGATTTTTTTGAGCTTCTCCCCATTTAAACGATCTAGAAAACGCTCTCCAGCTGAGGTAATTTGATGCCGTACAGGCGGACGGACCGTCTGTTTGACCCGCCCAATGCGATACAAATGCACACTAATTAAAGCGGCTAAGATGAGCGCACAACAGATTAAAATAAAGATGGTCGGTTTTTCTTTCATAACGCTTCAAAGGGTTATTTCTTCCTAGGTAAAGAATCACGTTGCCGCTTTCGCCAGATTACCCATCCAACAACAAAACACAACAGCGGCAAAACAACCAAGACAATAAATCTCGCCCATAGAATCCCTGTAGATGTCGCACGGCTCAGACGGTAGTCCAAAACCCTTTGAGTTGGAATGAGTAATTGGTTCGATGCATCGGTTCGATTCGTCAACCACCGAATACTTTGTACCAAAAAGCTGTAATTATACCCACTGGTTCCAAGCAAAGCCAACGTGTCGTCATCAATCACACTAGATGAGCCCATAACCATCACCTTGGCTGTAGAACCATTGGCACTTTTTACCACTTGACTGTTTTCACTGACCTGGGCAACTGAATAAACACCTGTTAAATTGCTCTGAGCCGTTGTTCCATCAACATTCATTAAGCGACCATTGCCATCCGTTGTGAGCACTTGATCAACCCCAATCCATTCTGGTGGATTGGGCAAGGCTGTGACCACTCTGGCTTGGCGAACCAAAACACTGTTTGGATAAGCCCGATCGGTTATTCTTGTTTTAGGCACCTGGGCTAAAAACTCGACAGGATTCCCCTGATAAGTCAATTGGGTATTTTCCTCACGAATGGTACGCACATCTAAATTTAAATAAAACAACTCGAGCAGTTGATTCAGTTCTGTAAAATTCGAACTTCCCGGATCTGCGATCACCCAAAAACTACCCCCATCTTCTAAGTAAGATAAGATCTTTTCCCGCTCCAGTGGCGCAAAATCTGTACGGGGCGCCAATGCCAGAATACCAACTGCTCGTTCTGGTTTCTGCGTTTTTAAATCTAGGGTCTCAACTTCAATACCAAATTGATTCAGCACTTGGCGTAAGGTTTTATACTCACGATCAATGGCGGTTTCTCCATGCCCAGTCGTCACATAAAAAACAGGCGCATCTTCTCGTTGTAAAAATTGAATGGCACTTGTCATACTGCGTTCTGCCGTATAGCCAATCTGAATCGCTTGACCACTTTGTTCATCAATCTGAGACTGAATCAAATCGGATTGCTGAAGAATACGATATCGGCCTGACGCTGGATTCTCGATATAAATTTGACCATTTGACAAACCTTTTAAGCCTTCAGGATCTAATTTCGATAAACGCTCAGGAGATAGCCCCAAATCGACATATTCCAAATCAATCTTGCCTTTGCCGGCTTTGACATATTCATCCAATAACGGCACAGCAAAATCGTTATGCAGTTGAAAATTCGCCTTGCTGTCTAAGACCGTAATCGATAAAGGTGTCTTCAGCGCCCCGAGAATTTCTTTTGAAACCGCACTCAGGCTCATCACTTTATTGGGTGTGATGTCGATATAAAAATAATTGCCTAACCACACCGTACTCAAAACAAAGACAAGAATCATTGCCAAGAGTTGACCAACGATTCGCAAACGCCAGCACTTCACTCGACGGCCATATCTGGCTTTTAAAACCAAAGTCGCAGCGTGTAAGCAGACCACACCCAGGAGACAAGCCATCAGGAGCGCCAAACCATTGAACCTGCCATCTGTCACTTGGTTTAAAAGCGTTATCGGACTAAGTGCACCCAGCCAATCACCTAAGTTTTCCGACCATCGTTGCTGCAGGCTTGCACTGATCCAACCAAAGAGATCTAAAGCTGTGATCGCCTGTACCACAAAACGTGCGACAACAACAGCAGCCCCACTCAGCAAACTTAAACCAACAAACAACAGCACACTCATTAAGGTGCCCACCAAAGTCTGTCTGAATAGGAAGGCAATAAAAGTGGCAATTGCCAGATATAATAAGCCAATCATGGCATAGGTCAATAAGGTATAGAACGTCATGTGATCAATGGTGCCGCCCAAGGCAAGTGTCACCAAAACATGCAAAAGCAAAATGATCAACATGAAGGCAAATAAAATACAACGGGCAATATATTTTCCTAAAACAATCGCACCCATGCGGATGGGGGCGCCTAACAATAAAATATCCGTGCCCCATTTTTCTTCATCTGAAAACATACCCATTGTCAATAAGGGCATGAGTAAAAACATCAACCCGCCCATAAATTGAATTTCAAGCGGCAAAATAACTGTTCGAAGCGTTAAATGCAACACCAAATGAAAGGCGCTGATCAAGGCGTAGGCACCAATGAGACACCAGGCCATGGGTGTGTGAAAACTCAAAAACAATTCTTTTTTTAGGATGGCAACAAAACCTCTCATTTAGACCGCCTTTCGGCTGCTAGCTGAACGGCAGCAAAAAAACGCAACGCCAAATCTTGCCCATCCAAAGGACCTGTTAAATCCTGGACACGATTTTTGAACGGTTGCTGGATCTGAGCCTGTTTAAGTTCTTTTTCGGATAAAGTATCTAAATCCAATTGTTCACCTTGATACAATACGATGACCCGATCACAAATCGATGCAACGTCATGCAATTGATGCGAACTCAAAACAATCAGATGATCTGACTTCAATCTTCTTAAAAGGTTTTGAAATTCAAGCAATTGCAATGGATCTAGGCCCGTTGTCGGCTCATCCAAAAGAATCACTTCTGGATTTCCGACCAAAGCCTGAGCCAAACCAAGTCGCTGGCAATAACCTTTGGACAAATGGGCAATTAAACGATGACGCACCGGTTCCAAACCCATTTGATCGAGTAATTTCTTCAATTCTTGTCTGGCCAAGGCCCGATTCGCGCCCCTTAAAGAAGCCGTAAACAAAAGGTACTCACTCACCGTCATCTGGGGATACAAAGGGGGGCGATCTGGCAAATAACCAACCCGTGCCCTAGTCTGCAGCGGATCGATGACCGTGTCAAACCCATCGATCAACACATGTCCAGAAAGCGGTGCGCTAATACCTGCAATTAGGTTAAGCAAGGTCGTCTTCCCTGCGCCATTTGGACCCAAAAGACCGACAATTTCTGAGGACTTGATTTCAAAATTAATTTGATTTAAAACCTTGTCTTGACCATAAGCGTAGACAAGTTCCTGAACCTTTAACATGGAAACTCCTTGCCCGAATTATAGTACAGTACCCGGATTTAAATGTGACCAATCTTGATCAAAATCTAAACGACTTACCTCGATTTCTGACATAAAAACAAGTTGATCATCCACCAAACCAATGACCGGATACAGCAGATCATCTGGACATTCAGGCACAGGCCGCGGCGCCAAAACCGCTATTTCCAGACACTGATTCACTTTAACCTCGGCAACATATTGAATATGAACTTCTCGGGGCTGATCCGCACAACCGCCAAGAGAGGCATAAAATGCATCCATTGCGATGGCGATATATTTTGTATTATTTAAATGCCCATTGCGATCAATATCGCTATACCGAATCAATCGCTGGGTGGTCTCAATTCCCGCTAGGCTCAAACGTTGGTATCGCATGCGTTTAGCCCTTTTCAAATGTGCAATGGCTGGCAATGAACACCCCAACAAAGCAGACGGTTCTGCGACCAGGGCATCACAACGCAAGGGCTTATGCGATTGTCGATCTGCCAAAAACCAAGCCGATAATGCCCTTGCAATGACTTGACCAGCTGCATCATACACCAAGAAATCCCGATGAAAATAGAGGCCATCCACTTGACGTATCCAGGTTTCGATACCAACCGGATCCCGCCATTTTGGCCATTTCTCAATACTTAGGCTCAGGCGGGCCAACATCCAACAAATGCCCTTTTCGTCCACTTGTTGTTGCGGAATACCCAAATGTTCAATACTGTCATAAGCCAATTCTTGCAAAAGGGCAAAGAGGGTTTCAAGCGTCATGCGGTCCCTTGCATCTGTATCCGTGCTCCGCAATTGATAATAACGGGAAACATGTGTGCCTTCCTGGTAAATCTGATAAGGCTGGGTTCGTTGTTGAAGGGGTTTCATTTACGATACATCCTGTTTTCTTTTCATTTTACACCAGTCAAACCTGCCCATAAATACAAAAAAGCCGCTGAAATCAGCGACTTTTTAGACTAAAAGCCAGCATCATTAGGCATCAGCCTGTTCAGATTCATGGCCTTTTTGACTCGTATCAGTACCCGAAAAATTAACCCCTGTATCCTTCGGTTCCTCCGTTGTAAATTCATAATCTTTACCGGGTAATATGGCATTTAGAACAATACCGACTAAGGCAGCAATGGCCAGTCCAGATAACTGAATGGTAATTGTACTAACTTCAAATTTCAAACCGCCAACACCGTTAAACCCAAGTGCACTCACTAAAATACAAGCTGCAATAATGAGGTTGCGGCTCTTGGTGAAATCCACCTTGTTTTCGACCACGTTTCTAACCCCAATGGCTGAAATCATCCCATAGAGGACTAGGGATACGCCCCCAATGATGGCAGAAGGAATGGAGCGAATAACGGAACTGATAAATGGAAAAAACGACAAAACAATTGCAAAATAAGCGGCCAGACGAGTAACGCGAGGATCATAAACCTTGGTCAACACGAGAACCCCTGTGTTTTCACCATAGGTTGTATTAGCAGGTCCCCCAAAAAGAGCCGAAATGGTGGTTGCCACACCATCGCCTAAAAGCGTCCGATGCAGACCCGGTTTAGCAATATAATTCTTTCCAGTTGTTGCACCAATGGCAGAAATATCACCGATATGTTCCATAATGGTCGCTAAAGAAATGGGTAGAATGGTAATGATGGTACTAATATCAAACTTGGCAAATGAAAAAGAATGTATCGGTAGACCAAAAGCTGCAGATGATTGAATATCATTTAATGAAATGGCACCAGTAACCCAAGCAAAAAGATAAGAGACGATAATGCCCAACATAATGGGAATAATCTTAACCATACCTCGTCCCCAGATGTTACAGATGATCACCACTGCGATCGCAATCAGCGCCAAGGTCCAGTTGGATTGCGCACTCGTTATTGCGGTAGGTGCCAAAATCAAACCAATGGCAATAATGACTGGACCCGTGACAACGGGCGGAAAAAAGCGCATAACCCGTCGAATACCAAACAGGCGGATAAAGCCGGCCAAAACGATATAGACCAGCCCCGAAACGGCCACACCGCCGCCGGCAAGCGCTAGTTTTTCGACATCTGGCTGACCATTAACCAAAGGTGCCACTGCCGCATAGCCACCTAAAAAGGCAAAAGAAGAACCTAAAAAAGCCGGTACTTTACCACCGGTACACAAATGAAAAATTAAGGTGCCCAAACCAGCCATGAAAAGCGTTGTCGAAATATCCAACCCCGTCAGCAACGGCACCAAAACCGTTGCGCCAAACATGGCAAACATGTGTTGCAATCCTAAAATAAAGCTTTTGAGCGGAGAAATCTGCCGCAAGTCATGAATCACATCATGACCTAAGGATACGGTTTGCCGTGTACCCTCGGCCTTTTTTTTGAACATAAATCCACCTTCCTTATACAGCTTATCGCCTGAATACATCACCTGACCAATACATCCAATTAAACACCGTGATATATCCGCAAGTATTTAAACCTTAATAATTCTATCTTATTTAGCTTAAAAGGCAAAGGCGAGCGACAAGCTCCGCGGAAAAACTTGATCAAGCGGTAGGATTAGCCAAGTGATATTTTTACAACGTCGAAAACGTCAAAGCTGACGCTGCTTCATCCACATCGACGGCAATCGCAGAAATACCATCCAAGCGATGCGCCAGATATTGCTCCGCTAATGCATCTTCGATCTCACGCTGAATCGTTTTTCGCAGGGGACGAGCGCCATATTCATCGGAATAACCTTTTTTTAATAGGTAATGCATCGCTTTTTCCGTGACCTTTAAGCGGATACCTTTTTGCTGAAACATGGTATCTGCCAATTCTTGGATCATTAACTGAAGGATGTCCAGTTGTGCCTGCTCATTTAAGGCATCGAAGACAATCACCTCATCCACTCGATTCAAAAATTCTGGTCTAAACAAATGCTTTAAAGCGTCCATCGCCTGATCTTTAATCGCCTGATGTCCATTGGCGCCAAAACCATAGCCATTCTTTTGAATCGATGTGCCCGCATTCGATGTCATAATAATCACGGTATCTTTGAAATTAACCACACGCCCATGACTATCTGTTAGACGGCCTTCATCCAAAATTTGAAGCAAAATATTAAACACATCCTGATGTGCTTTTTCGATTTCATCTAACAAAATCACGCTATATGGCCTGCGTCTAACTTTTTCAGTGAGTTGACCAGCATCATCATAACCCACATATCCCGGCGGGGAACCGATGAGTTTGCTCACGGTATGGACTTCCATATATTCTGACATATCCAAACGAATCAAATCCTTTGCACTGCCAAAAAGATTTTCCGACAGGGCTTTAACCAAACAGGTTTTTCCAACACCCGTTGGTCCAACAAAAATAAAGGAAGCCGGTTTATCCTGTGGCGCCAATCCGGCACGATTGCGTCTGATCGCACGCGAAACGGCTGAAACAGCCTCATCTTGACCAATAATTTTTGATTTTAGCCGATCTTCTAGCTTGAGTAATTTCTCGGCTTCTGCTTCTGTGATATTTTGAACAGGGATATCGGTCCACAATTCAACCACCGAAGCAATGTCCGATAACGTTATGTCATACGGGGTCAATCGTGCCTCAATATCGCGCAAAGCCGCTTCTGTCGCAAGGTATTTTTGTGTGGTTTGCGCTTGTTTTTCAAATTGCACTTCAGAAGGCTCATTTGTCTTTGCAATTTCCGCTTCAATGGCCGAACGTTCAGACGCAATCTGTTCCAGTTCTTTTTTTAAACGATTGACTTCGACCAGATCTGTGTCCAATAAATTCGCACGGGAACCGGCTTCGTCCATAATATCGATTGCCTTATCCGGCAAAAACCGATCATGAATATACCGATTCGACAAACGAACACACTGCCATAGAATATCGTCGCTATAACGGACATGATGATGCATCTCAAAAGCGGGACGACGCCCTTTTAAGATGTCAAAGGCTTCCGCTTCTGTGGGTTCTTTAAGAACGACTTTCTGGAAACGACGTTCCAAAGCCGCATCTTTTTCGATGTGGCGTCGATACTCTTCTAAAGTGGTCATCCCAATGACACGAATCTCACCTCTAGCCAAAGCTGGCTTCAGAATATTCGCCGCGCTCATCGCACCTTCGGCATCCCCTGCACCCATGATATTGTGCATTTCATCAATCACTAAAATGATATTCCCGCACGCCTTGGCTTCTTCTACCACGCCTTTCATGCGGCTTTCAAACTGTCCGCGAAATTGAGTACCAGCCACCATTGCCGTCATATCTAATAAATATACGGACATCTCTAAGAGCTTTGCAGGAACTTTTTCCTCGCTGATCAATTTGGCCAAGCCCTCTGCCATAGCCGTCTTGCCAACACCGGGTTCACCCAAAATCGCTGGATTATTTTTACTGTGGCGATTGAGAATTTGAATCATGCGATCCAGCTCCTTTTCTCGCCCCACAATGGCTTCAATTTCACCTGCTTTGGCCAAAGCCGTTAAATTCATGCCATATTTATCGAGATATTTTAATTTGGGTTTGTCCTGTTTATGATCTGCAGTCCGAGTCTGCTTGACAGCGTCATCTGATGAATTGCCAAAACGGCTCTGCGGAATAACCATAATTTGGTCTGGTGAATCATCCCCCATAACCTCTTGGATCACCTGCTTTAACGTCTCTATTAAATCTGGCGGACCTGACTTTTGATCGTTTTTTTCAGGCTGTGATTGTGTTTTTTGATCCGCTTGATGCTTCGACAACGACGTTTCCTCAGCCTTATCATTTTGGACTTTGGAATCATCTTTTTTGGGGCTTTCAGACAAGGTCGATTGCTCAGATATCACAGCCTCATTTGATGGTTCAACCGTCTGCTTCTCTTGGTTTTCTGCTTCTGTCTCGTCTAAAACTGACGCATCCTTGTCTTTCCGCTGCGTCATCCATGACTCAAATTGCGCCATATTCATGCTTTTTGGATCAAGCCCAAACGCTTCTAATTGCGCTTCTACATCGTCCATACTGAAATCTTCAAACATTTGATTCAATTCGTCCAGCGATAAATTGCCAACCATTTCACCCATTTCATTAAAACGGGCTGTGAGGGTCTCCACATTCTCGGCTGTCACGCCGATGGTTTTTAATTGATTTTGGAGACCTGGGTCTGGATCTTTGAGTGCACAAACCAAACAAAGTCGTTCTCTTTGAGGACCAGTTGGTTTAAGTGATTGAATTTCGAGAATTGCTTCATTTTCTTGACATCTGCTGCACTTTGGCATGATAACTCCTCATTCTACTCCCTTATTTAAAAGGGGTTTGAGATATTTTCCTGTATATGATTCGGACACTTCGGCAACTTGTTCCGGGGTACCGCAAGCCACAATCTGCCCCCCCTGATCACCGCCTTCGGGACCTAAATCAATAATGTAATCTGCTGTTTTGATGACATCGAGGTGATGTTCAATAACAACAACTGTATTGCCACCTTCTGTCAGTCGCTGCAAAATCGCAACCAAATGACTGACATCGTGAATATGTAAACCAGTTGTGGGCTCATCCAAGATATACAATGTTTTTCCTGTACTACGCTTAGATAATTCTGTTGCTAATTTAACCCGCTGAGCCTCTCCACCCGATAACTCTGTTGAGGGTTGTCCCAGTTTTGTATAACCCAACCCGACCGCTTTCAAAGTTTCCAACTTGCGCAAAATCGGCGGATGCGCATCAAAAAAAACACAGGCTTCGTCTACGGTCATGTTCAAAACATCTGATATCGATTGCCCTTTATACTTTACCTCTAGTGTCTCCCGGTTATAGCGCGCACCATGGCACACATCACAGGGTACATAAACATCGGGCAAAAAATGCATTTCGATTTTATTCACACCGTCACCGTGACAAGCTTCACAGCGCCCGCCCTTAACATTAAAACTAAACCGACCGGGCAAATAACCTCTTGCCTTTGCATCCGGCAATTGGGTATATAATTTCCGAATCAGATCAAACACGCCCGTATATGTTGCAGGATTAGAGCGTGGTGTCCGTCCGATGGGAGACTGATCAATGGCAATAATTTTATCCAACTGCTCATAGCCCTTTATGCAACGGTGTTGTCCTGCTTTGCGCCGCGAGTGGTTAAGCAATACCTCCAAACGTTTTAACAAAATATCATTAATAAGCGTCGATTTTCCAGAACCAGAAACCCCTGTTACACAGGTTAAAACCCCAATGGGCAGCGAGACATTGATGTTTTTTAAGTTGTGCTCAGTCGCCCCCTGAATCTGAATAAAACCTTGGGTAGGCTTACGCCTGACAGAAGGGACTTCTATCTGGCGAATCCCTGCCAAATATTCTCCGGTATAGGATGTTGGATTGGCTGCCAAGTCTTTTGCAGAACCTAAAGCAACAACTTCACCACCCAAAGCTCCTGCATCCGGGCCGATATCTACAATAAAATCTGCCGCCCACATCGTCTCTTCATCGTGCTCTACAACCAAAACGGTATTGCCCAAATCGCGCAAATTGGTCAACGTTTTGAGCAAGCGCGTATTATCCCGCTGATGCAGGCCGATACTCGGCTCATCTAAGATATAAAGGACACCCACAAGCCCAGAACCAATTTGCGTCGCCAATCGAATGCGCTGGGCTTCTCCGCCAGATAGCGTTGAGGCCTCGCGATCTAGTGTTAAATAATCCAAACCAACATCGTTCAAAAAGGATAGTCGATTTTTGATTTCTGTCAATATTGGCCGTGCGATCAGCCACTGACCATCACTAAAAGTCAAAGTATCTAAGTAAGTCAAGGCTTTGCGAATCGGTAGACAGGTAAAATCATAGATATTCAAGGCACCCACACGGATGGACAGTGCCTCAGGTCGTAATCTTGCACCATGACAAGCCGAACAAACAGCGACGGACATATATTGTCCATAATACTGGCGCGCGTCTTCCGTTGATGCACTGTGATAACGCTGTTCAATAGATGGCACCAGACCGACAAAGGCCGCTTGATAGTCCGCACCACGATCATATTTACTGTTTGATGTATCCACAGCCATTTTTTCGCCGTTTGTACCATACAAAATTTTTTGTTTAATATCTGCGTCTAGTTCTTCAAATGGCGTATTTAAATCAAAATGATAGGTTCGCGCCATCGCTTCAATAAAGGCACGCCCCCAAGACTTCGGATCCGAAAAAATCCAACCACCCGCATCAATCGCACCTTCTAAAATGGACTTGCTTGGATCTTGTACCACCAGCTCTGGATCAACATGCATAAAAGAACCCAAACCAGAACAATGTGGACAAGCACCGGTCGGATTATTAAACGAAAACAGCTGAGGTGTCAGTGGATTTAAACTAATTTGGCAATGGGTACAGGCAAACTGGCTCGAAAAGAACAACCGTTCGCGATGAAGCTTTTCAGCTTCTACTGTTTGACACTCGACAAGCACACGCTGATCCGTTAAGCCAAGAGCTGTTTCGATGGCCTCGGCCAAACGATGTTGACAACCTTCACGCAAGATCAGACGATCAACCACAACAAAAATGTCGTGCTTTTTTTGCTTTGCCAACGGGGGGACCTCTTCTATTTCATAGAGTTCTCCATCTACTTCAACACGCACAAAACCCTGTTTTTGATAATCTGCCAGTAATTTGGCAAAACTACCTTTTCTGCCTTGCACGATCGGTGCCATCACGATCAGACGACTGCCATCAGGGAAAGCACATAGACGATCTACCATTTGATCAATCGTTTGCTGTTCCACCACACGCCCGCATTCTGGACAATGGGGCGTACCCACTCGGGCATAGAGCAGTCTTAAATAATCATAGATTTCGGTTACCGTGCCAACTGTGGACCTTGGATTATTGCTCGTCGTTTTTTGGTCAATGGAAATGGCTGGTGATAAGCCATCAATGCGATCCACATCTGGCTTTTCCATCTGACCTAAAAATTGTCGCGCATAAGCAGAAAGCGATTCGACATAACGGCGCTGACCTTCTGCAAAAATCGTATCAAAAGCCAATGAAGATTTGCCCGAGCCGGAAAGCCCAGTCAGCACAACCAACTGATCTCTGGGAATATCAAGATCAATATTTTTAAGATTATGAACCCGCGCGCCGCGGACTTTGATATAGTTTTGTTCTTTCATTGAATTCATATAAAAAAGCAGATGCCGTGCATCTGCTTGGTGACCCTAACGAGAATCGAACTCGTGATTCCGCCGTGAGAGGGCGGCGTCTTGACCGCTTGACCATAGGGCCAACTCCTCATGCATTATAGCACACCGACTAATCTTGGCAAGATCAGGTGCCTCCGACCCATGGTCGGAGGCCTGTTCTTTTTCAATCTTAGTACATACCAGGTGCACCGGCCGGCATCGGCGGCTCTGGTTTAGGAATATCAGCGACAACAGCTTCGGTCGTCAACAAGACGGCACTCACAGAAGCGGCATTTTGCAAAGCAGAACGTGTCACCTTAGCTGGATCGACGATACCTGCTTCAACCATATTTTCATAGCCTTCTGTCATGACATTGTAACCCACGCTGACCGGATGATTTTTGACACCTTCGCAAATAACAGATCCATCCAAACCAGCATTCGTTGCAATTTGACGGACTGGTTCTTCCAGCGCACGCGCCACCAATTTAACACCTGTGCGCACATCGCCTTCAGTTTTTTCCAAGAGTTCTGTTACACGCTTTAAGACATCAATATAGGTTGTACCACCACCAGCAACCATGCCTTCTTCAACACCAGCACGCGTAGCTGCCAAGGCATCTTCAATGCGCAGTTTCTTTTCTTTCATTTCAACTTCTGTGGTTGCACCAACCTTAATCACAGCAACACCACCAGAGAGTTTTGCCAAGCGTTCCTGCAATTTTTCACGATCGAAATCAGAAGTCGTATTTTCGATTTGAGCTCGAATTTGAGCCACACGATCTTGAATGGCTTCAGATGCACCAGCACCATCTACAATCGTTGTATTTTCCTTGCTGACTTTCACCTGATGAGCCGTGCCTAATTGATCGACAGTTGCTTCTTTCAGATCCAAGCCCAATTCTTCGGTAATCACAGTAGCACCGGTTAAGATGGCAATATCTTGCAACATTTCTTTACGGCGATCACCAAAACCAGGTGCCTTAACAGCAACACAGGTAAAGGTACCACGCAATTTATTTAAAACGATGGTGGACAATGCTTCCCCTTCCATATCTTCACAGATAATCAGGAGTTTTTTACCAGATTGCACAACCTGCTCCAAAATCGGCAAGACCTCTTGAATGCTGCTGATCTTCTTATCCGTAATTAAAATATATGGATCATCCAAAACAGCTTCCATTTTTTCGGTATCCGTTGCCATATAAGCGGAAATGTAACCACGGTCAAATTGCATACCTTCAACAACGCTTAATTCTGTTTCCATGGTGTTGGACTCTTCAACCGTAATAACACCATCGACAGATACTTTTTCCAAAGCTTCTGCAATTTGCTCGCCAACATTTTCATCATTGGCAGAAACAGAAGCAACACGTTTAATATCTTGTTTGGTCTTAACCGGAACAGCGATATTTTTAAATTCCTCAACAGCAACATCTACAGCCATTTGGATGCCTTTTTTTAAGATCATGGGATTTGCCCCAGCGGCAATATTCTTCAGACCTTCACGCACCATGGCTTGTGCCAAAACCGTTGCGGTTGTTGTACCATCACCAGCAACATCATTTGTTTTGGTGGCAACCTCTTTGAGCAGTTGTGCGCCCATATTTTCGAATCGATCTTCCAATTCGATTTCTTTTGCAATTGTGACACCATCATTTGTAATTAACGGCGCACCATAGGGCTTATCTAAAACGACATTACGACCTTTGGGGCCTAATGTGATTTTTACGGTATCTGCCAATTTATTAACACCGACTTCTAAAGCCTGACGTGCATCAATGTTGTATTTTAAATCTTTAGCCATTTTTTACCTCGTTTTTTTGCGCCTTTAAAGCTCTACTTTTGCCAAAACGTCACTTTGACGAACAATTGTATATTCCTGTTCATCTACCTTAACTTGAGTGCCAGCATATTTGCTGGTCAAGACGCGATCGCCAACCGCCAATGTCATGACGACTTCGTTACCATCGATCAATCCACCTGGACCTACTGCCACAACTTCAGCCACTTCTGGCTTTTCTTTTGCACTGCCGGGCAAAACAATACCACTTTTGGTTGTTTCCTCGGCTTCAATCATCTTAATGACGACGCGATCACCTAATGGTTTAATTGTCATTTCATAGACCTCCTCGTAATTCGGACACTTAGCACTCTAGACGTCTGAGTGCTAACAGTAGATAGAATAGGTCAAAAGGCAAAGACTGTCAAGGTCGATTTAAGGCAAATTTATGAACAACTGTAAACAGAATCTGCCGTTTTATAAAACATATCTGATCTGTCAGCTGAGCAACTGTTTTCCTGCCGATCTGTGCTATAGTATTTAAAAAAATCAACTTATTGGAATCTTCAACATGCGCAAACATACGACACAAAGCACAGAAAAAGTTACCCAGAGCAAAAAGAAACGCAACCGATTCATTGATTTATTGCTGACCTTCATGATTATTGGTTGCTTATCGACAGCCGCCTATTTATTCATTAATCCCATCATCATTAAACATCGGCAAGATGCCATCACCAACGATCTTAATCAGCAAATTGATTCTGGTTTGCTCACACCCATACGTGTTAATAGTAAGGCCAATCCTGTCGGTGGGGAATCTTACGATTTTTACGGCAACGATACGAATTTTGATGATCTGCCGGATGAGGTTGATCTGATTCCGCTCGGACGCATCGAAATTCCTAGCATCCATGTCAACCTCCCCGTCCTTGAAGGGGCGACAACGGTTCAACTGCGCTATGGGTTAGCACATGTACCAGATTCAGCAAAACCCGGTTCAGATCAGGGAAATTCTGCCATCTTAGGGCATCGCATGCTCGACAACGGGCGCCATTTAAATCGACTCAACGAAGTCAAAGTTGGTGATGAAATTTGGTTTAAAACACCCACAGAACACGTGAAATATGTCGTAATCGATATGCCAATTATTGATCCAGATCAGCTCCCAGATTATATTGACAAAAATTATGGAGAGCCCACGATCACCTTAATTACCTGTCATCCGATTCCATCTTGGACGCATCGCCTACTCTGTGTGGCAAAACGAGTCGAAACCATTCCACATACCCCAAAAAAATAGTAAAATCGACAGAATCTGTCGATTTTATCATTTAGACACAATCTGATCTGCTATCCTGTTATGCCATCTTGTGTAACGTTTCACCGGTTAAACGCATCATCCGATAAGTGACAGAATGTTCGATCGACTCTGGTTTGTGTGGGGGTGTAATCAGCATAACACCGTGGCTGACCGGTGCATGAAACGGTTGAACGAGCCCCTTTACGGCTGCTTGTACAACCTCTAGGTCATGCGCTGGATGAAAACCCTGGGCAAGGGTACTGTGATATTTAAATGCCTCACCATCATATGGTCCAGGCTTAACGCCGAGTGCCTCTTCTACCATATCCAATAAGGCTTGATGGCAGTCCAAAAGGATTTTAGACGGCTGAATCTCAAGCCAAACAATGGTTTGACCCTGGTCACCAGAAAGGCACGCAACGCCTTCATACACAATATCCATCGGCGGAACCAATTTGCAAAACTGATCAAATACAGCGACGACAGGCTCAATTGGTCCATCGTAAGAAAAAGCCTGTTTCATGGTAATGTGTGTCGGAAACAAACAGCTGCTCAAGCCCAATTGATACTGCTGATCCAATGTCAAAGACAATTGACGTGATAGATTATGTACTGTTACACCTGTCAATAATGCCAAATCAACCAACATATCCCGATCCCTTTTTGTTCTCCATTCTATCATGAAAGCCTTATAATTAAATTAAGCCATGTTTTGTGTCACAAATTCCAATCCTCTAGAGGATCGACGTTTTGGAGGACAACATGTTAAAAGTAGGTTTATTAACCAGTGGCGGTGATTGTCAAGGCTTGAATGCAGCCATACGTGGTGTTGGAAAAACCTTAAATACCCAGTGTAAAAAAGTGGAAATCTATGGTTTTCGCTATGGCTATAAAGGTCTTGCTCAAGGCGATTTTTACTTACTCAAACCACAAGATTTTTCTGGTATTCTAACCACAGGCGGCACAATTTTGGGGACATCACGTTTTCCATTCAAGCAATTGGATATGCCTCATCCTCAGTATCCATCTTACTTGAAAGCCATGATACAGACCTATAAGTCACTTCAACTCGATGCTTTGGTGATCTTGGGTGGAAATGGCACACATAAAACGGCTCATGCATTATCAAATGCAGGTCTCAATATTGTGACCCTGCCCAAAACCATTGATAATGACCTATGGGGAACCGACATGACCTTTGGCTTTCAGAGCGCCGTCGCGGTTGCAACAAAAGTCATTGATGATATTCATTCCACAGCAGAATCCCACGGACGTGTTTTTATTGTCGAGGTGATGGGACATAAAGTGGGTTGGCTTCCATTAACCGCAGGCATTGCAGGTGGCGCAGATATCATTTTAATACCAGAAATCCCCTATCGATTAGAAGCCATTTGTGATGTCATCAAGCACAGGAGCAAACGTCAGAAACCGTTCTCCATTATTGCAATGGCCGAAGGGGCAAAAAGTGTTGAAGAAGCACAGATGTCCAAGAAAGAATATAAGAAATATCTGGAAAAACAAGGGGATCCAGCTAAAGCTTATCAATTGGCACGTCAGCTTTCTCCTTTAATTGAACAGGAAGTACGCGTAGCAGTCCCCGGTCATGCCCAACGCGGCGGCAGCCCGGTTCCGTCCGATCGAATTCTTGCCACACGCTGTGGCGTCCAAGCGGCTCATCTCATTTTAAAAGGTCAATTCGGTGTAATGGTGGGGACAAAAGGTGATACCTTAATCGAAATTCCGCTCAGTGAGGTTGCTGGAAAGACCAAAGCTGTCCCTTTGGACGCTGACTTAATTCACACAGCCCGATCTCTTGGTTTATCCCTCGGAGAATAAAGGGATGTCCACTTATCACATACTTTGGCAATTGACAAAGCGGGTGACAGATCATATAATTATCAACGCTGCAAGCAGTCGTGGTGGAATTGGCAGACACGTAGCGTTGAGGTCGCTATGAGGTAACACTCATGCAGGTTCAAGTCCTGTCGACTGCACCAAAAACAACGCCGTTTCTAATCAGAAACGGCGTTTTTAGTTTTATTTTCCCGTTATATTCCCTGCTGATTGCTTTTTAACGTTCATTGCCTCATGCAAGGTTTTATCATTCAAAGATAGATTAACGGATGAGACAAAATGATCATTATTATGCGTCTTAGTCAGTAAACTCATAACCGTTTCTGTCACCACCGGCACATCCAAATGGCTACAAGCTTTGCGAATGGCATATACAGCATCTAATTCCTTGGGCGAAAGCAGTAAATCTTCTCGACGCGTACCCGAACGCGCAATATCGATAGCGGGGAAAATCCGTTTTTCCGAAAGTTTTCGATCTAAGTAAACTTCCATATTACCCGTACCTTTGAATTCTTCAAAAATAACCTCGTCCATACGAGATCCCGTATCGACCAATGCCGTACCCACAACGGTCAAACTGCCGCCAAATTCAATGTTTCGAGCCGCACCAAAAAACCGCTTAGGTCCATTCAAAGCCCCAGGATCGAGACCACCTGAAAGGGTTCGACCCGTCGGATTAATGACTAAATTATAGGCGCGTGCAAGGCGGGTAATACTATCGAGTAAAATCACGACATCTTGACCATGTTCAACCATACGCTTGGCACGTTCTAAGACCAGCTCTGCAATCTTGACATGATTTTCTGGTGTTTTATCAAAGGTCGAATAGACCACTTCACCCTGAATGGAGCGCTGCATATCCGTCACTTCTTCGGGACGCTCATCGATGAGCAAAACGATCAAACGTACGGATGGACTATTTGCGGTAATGGCATTTGCAATTTTTTTCAGCAAAATCGTTTTCCCTGCCTTTGGCGGAGATACCACCATTCCTCGCTGCCCCTTTCCGATAGGGGCCATTAAATCAATCACCCGTGTCGAAAGCTCTTTGCGATCTGTTTCCAATACAAACCGCTCTTGAGGATAAATAGGGGTCAAACGATCAAAGTGAGGGCGTCTATACAACTGTTCTGGGCGCAACCCATTCACTTCATTGATATACGTCAAGCCTTCAAACTTGTCATTTTCACGGCGCAGCCCACAAGGGCCAACCACATAATCACCCTGTCTTAAACCAAAACGGCGAATAAATTGAAAAGGCACATAAACATCTTTTGGACAGGGAATATAATTTTCTGTTCTTAAAAAACCATAGCCATCTGGCATGATTTCCAGCACACCAGCAGCAATGCGCTGCTCCGGCCGCTGTTTGGGCAATCGAACGGAGACTTCTGGGACAGCAACGACGGACTCTCCGACTTCCATCTCTCCCTGCGGGGTAGCGGCTGGCCTAAACCCAGGCGTGGGAATAGTCGTCTCTGGAGATGCTAAAAGCCCCTGATCTGCACCTGAAGAAGAATCGGATGTATCTGCTTTTTTGTATTTCCCCCGCCGCTTCTGACGTGTTAAAAGCGCCTGTGATTCTTTTTCATGCTTCCCTGTATGATCGGTCAGCGCTTGCTCGTCAATGGAAACGTTTGATTTTTGAAGATCATCTAATAAAACGAGATTGACATCGTCCGTGGCAGAAACAGCTTCTATCGTTTCACTCACACGCTGCTTCTTAGGGCGTCCACGCCGTTTCTTTGGCTCCACCTTTGTCTCACCGAATGTTGTAGCCAATTCATTAGACGCCGGACTCAGCGTAGCAACCTGAGGTTTTTCTGACCGTGCCTTCGTCTGACGCCGCTTAAAACGATCAACAGGAGATACCGTTGGTATCGCCTGTGTAGGTTTTTCTATGATTTCGGGATCATTTAACGGGGTATCATCCACACGCATCGAAGGGAGATCTACTGGATCAACTGACACAGGCTTGGCTTGATCAACAGATTGATCGACTTTTCGTTTTTTTCTACCCCTTGGATCCGCCAACTTTAAGCCCTGGGCAAGATCTGCATCAAGGGCTTTAATTGCCTCATCCAGCTGCACTTGATTTGCCGAATAAATTTCATTGAAAAGGGCACGCAATTGAGATAAAAGCATTGATTCGGCCTGATCTGATGGGATTAATTG
>JAEZVR010000117.1 GCA_023420715.1 Bacillota bacterium
TTTCTGCTGTTGAGGCGGAAATGATCGAGGTATAGCTATATTTGGCATCTGGTGAGGCAGCGTCGGAGAAACAGGTGGCTGCCCCTGGTACAGGATTGGTTGTGCCGTCATTGGCTGCACTGAATTCCCCGGATATTGACTGTCTTGAGTAGATTGTGGTGTCACTTGTTGTGCGACAGATGTTGCTGTAGAAACCACGGGATCTTGCCCATTTTGATTTGTCGACTGCATACGCAATGGATCATAATCTTGCATCAGAATGAACCTCCAAATTTAATACATCCGTTATACCGCTAAAAAATGTCAAAATTCGCATCAAAATACAGCAAAATGTCACAGAGATCTGAACAATTCCTTATCGCCTTTTTAAACGATGCCAACGACGTGGATAAGGCGGATAACGCTGTGGCATTTTCTCTGCATTCTGGCAAACCAAGGAAAGCTTTGGATAAGAGAAGAGCTGAAGACCATCCAAGGCGCCTAAACTTCCCTGTCCAGCTTTTCCAACAGCTGTTTTAGTCCACTGTGGATACCAATCCAAAATGGACGCTTCATTGACAGCTAGATTAGCATATCTGGCTTTCTGGACAAATTGATCAATTTCAAGCTCATCATTTGAAAAAAAGAAGGTTGCTGGGGGAACAGGCAACTGTATGGTCTGCTGGATGATTTGATTTAAATTTTCATAGGATAAAATGGGTAAAACAGGCCCTCTTACCGGTGTGCGCATCAGTGGGTGATCCCAGGTCACATGATCAATAATCGTCGGCTCAATTTTGAGAATTTGTGCATGACTTCTTCCCCCCCACAAGATACGGCCATGATTTAAAGATTGTCTCAAGTGCATAAACCATTGTGCATTTGCCATGGATTGATATTCCGGATTATGCGTTGGATCGATGCCATACGTATTGCGCAAAATTTGAATCATGGCTTCAATCAGGTCTGCACGAACAGATTCATGAACCCAAACAAAATCTAAACCATTCAGATTTTGTCCCACATTCAGCCATTTTGCCCAGACAATTTTTTGAGCGGCCTGTTCTATAGAGACATGCTCGCTCACAATGCACGGAGATTTTCCACCCACCTGCCCAAAAACAGGGATGGACAACATCGCACCTAATTGACGCAACAGTTTCCCTTCCGCTGGTAAGGCAGTGTAAAAAACAAAATCAGGCTTTGCTTTCATCCAAGATTCCAGCGGCAAACAATCGACATCATAATACAACCATTGCGGCGGAAACAAATCCTGGAAAATGGTCTGAAACACCTGTGAAGTGTGATGCCAAAGCGGATGCGGACGAAGAATAATCACATTCCCAGCCGTCATTGCATCTAGCAAAGGGAAAAAAATGTGTTTTAAAGGTTCAGCAAAATCGCAGGTAATCAAGACAACACCATAAGGCTGGCGTTGAATCTTTTGCGATAAGGTTCCAACCTTGGTATAAGCCAACCGATTTTTAGCATTTAACCAAGACGTCACATGTCGCTTCAAATATTTCAGCCGCCGCAAAACGGGTAAAAATTGCGTGACATACACTTCGTAAGGTGCCTGACCCAAATCTGTTTCGATCGCAGATAAAATATTCCACAGTTCCTTTTGCAAATAGGCTTCTAATTGATGCAATGATGCCCGCAAGGTTCTGCCCATGGATGCGATCTGCCGTCCATAAAAAAAAGCGCGCTGTGAACGAATATGATGTTGCGGATTGATCACATCTCTTGCTCCTTTCGATGAACCTGATAAAAAAGACCGCTCCCCTTCGGGAGCGGGTCAGATCTGAAATTTAAAAATTACTTGATTAAGCCGCGATCTGAATCCACCGTTACCGGCAAACCTTGGCGCAAAATTTTACAAGCGTTCTTGCAGGCATGTACCACAGGGATATCGAGCAGGCGTCCCACAGTGACCGCATGACAGTTTTTATTTTCTGTCTCAGCAACAATGGCTTTGGCTTGTTTGATCACTTCTAACATAGCATTATCTGTATCATTAACCACCAAAACACTATCGTGTGCACCACTATTTTTAAGGGCTGCCAGATCTTCATCATTTTCGATAATCACAACATCACCCGTTGCTTTACCGCGATTAATTCCAATACCCTGGCACAACAACCGGCCGACCGTCTGCACTTTTAGGGTGTTTGTCATACCACTTACACCAACAGGCGTACCACCAGAGATGACAACCACATCACCATTGCTGACCAAACCGCAGTCTACTGCTTTTTGCATACCCTGCTCAAAGAGGGCATCCGTATCTGTCAACTCATCGATCAAAACCGGCAAAACGCCCCATGAGAGACTTAATTGGCGCCGATTTTTTTCATTAATCGTGGGGGCCACAATATGGCAGCCTGGTCTAAAACGCGACATCAAACGCGCTGTACGTCCACCGAGTGTAACAGCCACAATGGCCTTCGCCTTTAAGTCCATAGCGGTTGTGCAACAAGCATGGCTAACCGCATTGGTCACAGATGGCGCAGATTCATGTTTTGTCGTACGGAACAACTCCCAAAAATCCACAGAATCTTCTGTCGTCACCGCAATTTCATTCATCATTTCCAGCGCTTCAATCGGGTATTTACCCGCAGCTGTTTCGCCAGAAAGCATAATGGCTGACGTACCGTCTAAAATAGCATTTGCCACGTCGCTGACTTCGGCACGTGTCGGTCTTGGGTTGCGAATCATGGAGTCCAACATCTGTGTCGCTGTAATACAGGGTTTCCCCTTAGAATAGCAAGAATGAATTAATCGCTTCTGAATAACGGGCACATTCTGAGAGGGAATTTCCACACCCAAATCGCCTCGAGCAATCATAATGCCATCTGCGACATCGATAATAGAATCAAAATTGTCCACACCCTCTTGATTTTCAATTTTGGCAATTAATTTCATGCTTGAATCGCCAAGTTGTTCCAAATGACTGCGAACTTGGGTAATATCTGAGGCTCGCCGCACAAAAGAAATCGCAATAAAATCAAAATCGTTTTCGACACCAAAACGAATATCGTCGATGTCCTTGTCCGTCAAAGCGGGCAAGTCCAATTTAACACCTGGGATATTCACACTCTTCCGATCGGAAATCGGACCACCATTGTGCACCACGCATTTGACGTCTACACCGTCAATTTCGACACAGCAAAGTTCAATCAATCCATCATCGAGCAATAAAATATCGCCGACCTGAATATCTTGCGCCAGGGATTTATAAGAAATCGAAAATTCTTGATCATTTCCCAAAATATCGGCTTGTCTGATCCAAATTTCGGTATCTGGCTTCAGTAAACAGCCACCATCTGCAAAACGCCCAGTCCGAATTTCAGGCCCTTTTGTATCCAAGAGTAAAGCGACTGGTTGATCGAGCTCAGCTCGAATGCGCTTAACACGCTCCAACCGCTTTTTATGTTCCTCGTGCGATCCGTGAGAAAAATTAAGCCGGGCAACATTCATACCCTTCTGGATTAATAATCGTAAAATCTGATCATCATCCGTTGACGGACCCAAGGTGCAAATAATTTTTGTTTTTCTCATGTGATATCTCCTCATTTTTTTTGTGAAAGACCTTAGTTGATGGTCTCAGACCCAACAGCATGAGACCTAGATTGCTTAACAGGCGGCCGATAGCCAAAAATCGGCAGTGCATGTCTGCGACGATATTGGGCACGCTGTTTAACCGTAAGTTTTAAAAAGACCACATCGGTCACATGTTGTATCTTCTTCATAACCCAACCCAATAAAGCTGGAAAAAAGACCATAAAAACAATACTCAAAAATAAAACCAATACGGACAAAATGACACCGAGAACAATAATCGTTAACAGTCCACCAGATGAACCCGTAAGAGGACTTTGTTCTAAAAAGGTATCAGCTGTTTTATTGAGTGACTGCATAAGCGCTTGCCGCAAATCCGCACCTGGCTGGAGAATTAAACGCGGCACAAAAGCCAAAATAAGCGACACAAAACCAGATGTGTATTTAAGCGCCTGAACGCCAAGCGTGAAAAACCGAACGAACAGGCCTTTGTCATAATAGATGAACGATAGAATTGGCGAAATCAGAACCAAGACGATATAGACAATTAGCCAGAAAAAAGGACTCATCAAGGGGCTGGAAACTCGACCTCGATTTGCGATAACCACAAGTGCAACGGCACCCGTCCAAAACATGAGGCTCAGGACAATCGTTGCCATGCGGTGATACTTGTTTTCATAATCTGAATCACACCACAGTGGACCGAGCAATGCACCTTCCAAAAAATCCATATAGCCTCCAAATTTTGTGCAAATAAAAAGTTACACAATCGGGTTTATTTTATCAATAGAAACCTTTAAAAACAATCATCAAGCCTGTCTGATGCGATTCTTTGTAAATCCCAAATTTAATTTCGCCAATGAAAATCCGATGAAAAATATTTGATGTCATTTTTCTTGCCATCTGTGTCGCATATAAAGCACAGAAGAAACAAGAGACGATGAATAAATAAGGTCGAGATTTGGCTGACCATTATCCTCGACCTTGATTTACATACTTGTCTGCTCACACATCATGTTGTCAGCTTCTGCTGGCGAAAAAATTGCTAGAATTTACCACCAGCACCGCTATGGGTGCTGGCTGTAGAGGTATTTTTTAGGTAAACGATAAACATACATATTCGTATATCTAGGTGTCGTCAACTGAATTTTATCGACTGGCTCAAGGTTAGACGTCTGATACAGTTCTATTCTGAACAATAAGGCGTCATCAAAAGTGGTCGACACAAAATTCAAGGAAATCATGCCATCTTCGATCTGTAGACTACGCAGGTATTCGGTATCCTTTCCTAAATTTTGATTTTCCGCTAATATTTCCCCATTAGGTGCTAATTTGGAAAGCTTACCCGCTGCATAGATATACATGAATTTCTCATCAGAAGCCACCAGACCAAATTCGTGCACGAAAGGGTGCCTTAGCGGTTCAAACCCGCCATCTTTAAACTGATAAATTTCTTGTTTAAAATCGCTTTTTCGTGTGGCATTGACGTATAGCTGTTGCCCGATTTTAAAGATGTCAAAAATTTCTCGATAATCCGAAAAGATCTTTTTTTGAAGCATCTCGCCTGTCGCTTTATCGAGAATCACCAGAACCGCATCATCGTGATCGCCACCTAAGTTGGTGCCCACCAAATAGAGTTTATTTGCGTCTTTTAAGATCTTCGATGTGTATAAAGGCACATCTACCCGATACTTCGTCTTACCTGTCGCAATATCTCTGGCAACCAAAACACTGACATATCCATGCTCTTCAGAGATTGCACCATTCATGGAGGCATAGACGCATTCCGCATCGAGCGTTACTGCCGTTGAACCCGTATATTTCGGCTCATCTAAGAGATTAAAAGAGGTGATTGTCCCATTCTGAATCAAGAGATTAGAATTGTGGCGTGCACCTGCTACATAAAGACGATCTTCAAAATCATCCCCTTTTGTAACATCCTGAATATCCACGTCTTCCTCTAAAAGCGTGTTGCCCTCCAAATCATAAGCCATGAGCTTACCGCCTGGATCTACAGGATCACTCCCAAGAAACAAGAACCGGGTTTGCTCGGGCAACGTCAAATCCAGTATTTTCTGCGTATTTGGTGCACAGGCTGTCAGAAATACCACAGAAAACAACATAAGAATCAAACGTTTCATCTTCATCGCACCACCTCATGAACCTTCGTATTGGGCGATTGCAGTATGTCTAATGGGAATACGGCGCCTTTAAATTGTGGGTTTTCTCCAATATTTTTACCCGCCTCACGCCAAGCGCGCCAAACCAATTGACTGCAATAAAAAGCATCTTTTTTTTCCTTGTTGAAGAAAGAAAAGCTATATGGCTTTCCAACCTGTTTGCGCGCATAACGAGCCGCTTTTAAATAGTCCGCATGTTTTGCACCGATTGGTCTGACCAGAAACGTATTCTTTTTAGACTTCCATGTATTGTCATATATCTGAACACCAGCTTTCCCAATTGGACTAAATAATTTTGCGTAAGACTCAATCGTCTGCCATCTGTTTTCAGACACAATAGCTGCATGGCCTGTAAACGGCAAGGCACTTCCGCTACTTGCTTTTAAAGAAATAATAATATCTCCATGGGTTCCCAAAGCCGGTAAATCCTTTGAATGTTTCAGAATTTCCATCTCATTTGGCACAACATGATGGGCTTTTTCATAAGCTTCAATTTTTTTATACACTTCTATCAGTTGTTCTAACTCGATTTCGCGTACACGGCGGAACATGCTCAGTTCTTCAGCTGAATAATTTGGCACTTCATCTGCCTTAACCACAAGAGGGTTATAGAAACCAAAGCTGAACATGAATACACACAACAGGATGGAAATAGAAACAATCTTTTTTTTCATAATAACCCCTTTCTAAGGCCAAATGCCGTCTTGAAAGGCAGTTATCTGATCTTGCTATAGACTTGGTCTGATTGCATGATGAGATGTACAACCGATCAAGACATCTAATGCATTTTTGTTTATTTAATGGTAACACATATTTTGAATTATCAATTTAAACAAATAGTAAATTTTATAGGATCGTGTACTGGACGGCAGACAAACATCAACATAAATGCATATGAAGACAGCTTGCTGGCAGATTCCAACGCTGATTCACCAAAGAAGATACGAGAAAAATCATGCCTATCCTTTCACTTACAAGGCCATCGCAAGAAATCTTCTAAAACAACAGGAGAATATAAATGGCATGTTAGAACGTTTCTTCCCCAGGCACCTACTTAGCCGAGCGAAATGAGTTCTTAAAATCTACCGCATATGCTATGCTAAACGACATGAGACTTGATCAACTTTTATCAAAGGCTGGATTTGGCAGTCGAAAAAATATCAAGAAAATGCTTAAAGCAGGTGAATGGACGTTAAACGATCTCGTTTTAAGCGATCCAAGTTTGCACATCGACCCCAAAAAATTCGAGCATATACACTACCGAGGGAAACCTGTTCGATTGGTCCATACCCTTTTTTATTTAATAAACAAACCATCTGGATATATCACGGCAACAAACGATCGCCACGCCGCTCATGTCAATCAATTGTTACCGCCAGAATTGAACGATGCCAAGGTTTTTCCATTAGGTCGTCTAGATAAAGATACAACGGGCTTACTCTGTTTTACAAATGATGGTCAATTGGCACACCGCCTACTCTCTCCAAAATTCCATGTACCCAAAACCTATTGGGTAAAAATTCAGGGTGAACCCTTTTGCCCAGCAGACATCCAATCGGTAGCAGCAGGCATCCAATTGGACGATGGGCTTACCAAACCTGCCCATTTATCCATTTTAAAAACAGATGAAGCAGAAATTACCCTATCCGAAGGTCGGTTTCATCAAGTTAAACGAATGATGATCGCCTTAAATAAAACTGTCATTGCGCTCAAACGGATTCAATTTGCGGACATTCATCTTCCAGAAAATCTAGCGCTCGGAAAGGGCAGATATCTGACAGATGAAGAAATAACAGGGCTTTATGAAGCGGTTAACCTCTCCCGACCAAACCTTTAAAAAGCAGATTCGAGCAGGGATTGGTTCATCTCTTGACCGATAAAAACAAGACTCGGCTTTTCAACTGGATCAACACCCATAATTTCATAGATGCCTTCCACCAATTCAACATGAAGACCAAACAACGTCCCATCTCGATTACGGCCATTGACATAGCCTTTACAGCGGACGATTTGACCAAAAGCTCGACGAATGACACATTCCATGATGGCGATGAGGTGCTCAACGGATAAGTGCTCCTCTAAATGAATCGTAAAACTCTTTAAGTCATGCTGTTCAATCATTTTTTTGCGTATAAATCGACCCGATTTGAGTGCTTGACGGCCATCCGACCAAGCTGACCAGTTAATTTTGGTGGACAACAGATCATCCCAAATCTGATTCGGCCATTGCTCGTAGTGCATCGTCGGGAAAACAACATCTTCAATGAGTTTAAGTGAACCTGCAATCCGCTTAAACTCAGCTTCTGTCATTGTTTCTGACTTACTTAAAACAATCGTACCTGCATGGCGGACTTGATCAAAAAAAGACTGTCCATGTTTTTTTTGAGTTTTGGCATAATGCTGTGCATCTAATATTGTGATCGGGGCCAAGAGTTCAATTTGCTCATAACAAATGGGCTTTAATTTTTGAATGATTTTACTCAATTGTGCAATTCCAGTTGGCTCAACAATTAAAAAATCCGGGTTGATCGTATTGGCGATCGTCAGAACAGAGGTGGTGAAATCCTGATTTGTCGCACAGCAAATACAACCTTCTGTCAATTCCCAGATCCGTAAGCTTTCCCTTGCCTTATCCCAATTTGTGGGTAAATCTGCCGAAGACGGCTCAAGATCTTTTGCAACCGTTTGAGACAACGTGTGCTGATCAACATTTACGTCGCCAAATTCATTTTCAATAATGGCAAAAAAACGCTTTGTCTTTGCCACCATTTCCTGAATAAAACGCGTTTTACCCGCACCTAAAAAACCACTGATAATTAATATTTGCATCTGATTAAAAGAGCCGAGTTGCCTCGGCTCTTCCATTCTAAACGAATTGACATTGGATTAAAGAACCACAACGGGTTTAATTAAATCGGCTGGCTTATCCTTCATTAAATATAAAGCATCTTCCACATGTTCAAAGCCTTGGAAACGATGCGTTAACATCAATGAAACATCTAATTTACCAGATGCGACCAAGCTACCCAACTTTTCGAGGCGGAGACGGCCACCTGGCATTAAACCACCTGTGATAAGTTTGTGCCCCATACCGACGCCCCACTCAACTCTTGGAATTTGAACATAGGTACCACTACCCAAATAGTTGACATTTCCAATACGGCCACCTGGCTTTAAAACCTTGATCGCTGGTTCAAATGTATCATTATCACCACCGGCAACAATCACACGATCGACACCTTTGCCTTTTGTTAAAGCCATCACTTGTTCATCGATTGGGCCATCTTTGTAACCGACAAAATCTGTGGCACCATATTTTTCAGCGACATCACGGCAGACTTGACGTGTACCCACGCAAATAATGCGAGAAGCACCACGCAACGCAGCGCCTGCAACGGACATCAAACCGACGGGACCGATACCAATCACCAAAACAGTATCACCAAATTGAACATCGGCCAACTCGACACCATGGAATCCAGTTGGAACCATATCCGATAACATACAGGCTTCTGCAGGACTGATTTCGTCTGGTAAATGTGCCAAATTACCATCGGCATCATTCACATGGAAATATTCACCGAACACACCATCTTTGAAGTTCGAGAATTTCCAACCAGCCAACATCCCACCAGAGTGCATTGGATAACCAGCTTGAGCTTCTAAAGAATCCCAATCTGGCGTAATTGCTGCAACCATGATTCGGTCACCTGGTTTAAAATCACGGACGAGTTCACCCACTTCTTCGACAACACCACAGCCTTCATGACCTAAAATCATATTATGGCGTTCGCCAATGGCACCTTCCCATACCGTATGGATATCTGAGGTACAGGGCGATAAAGCCAATGGACGGATAATTGCATCTTTGGGACCACATACTGGACGTTCTTTTTCGATCCAACCGGTTTTACCGATTTCGATCATGGCGTAACCTTTCATAAAACCTCCTGCTACGACAAAAATGCTGACGTGACATACGTCAAGACATCGTTACATGATATGCCCATTTTACACCTTATTCACCCATCCACAAAGGTTTTATTGGATAATTTACACAAATTTTTATTTTTTTAGATCTTTTTTTTGTTGAATTAGATATGTTTGCGAAAGAGTTGCAAAAACGATTCGCATGAACTAATGTCGATGGCAACCGAAGCAAACCTGCGCACTCGGCGCAACTGCTGTACCGCCCATCGCCGTTTCTTTAAGCGAAGGTGGAATGGATTGCCCAACACGTTTGCTCACCTCGATCATTTCATCCAAAGGCAAAATACAATCCACACCTGCCAGCGCCATCTGCGCAGCACTTAAAGCGGTTGTTGCACCATTTGCATTACGAATTTGACATGGCATCTCAACCAACCCGCCAATTGGATCACAAACCAAGCCTAAGAGATTCATTAAACTCATCGTTGCCGCATTAAATATTTGAGACAAGGCCCCCTTGCATAAGGCGGTCACCGCTGCACCGGACATCGCAGCGGCGGCACCGACTTCGGCCTGGCATCCCCCAGCTGCACCCGAAAGCGAAAATCCTAATTGAATCAAAAAAGCAATTCCTGCAGCGACAAAAAGCGCACGAACAATCTCATCATCTGAGACGTGGTATTCTTCTTGGAAAGCCAATAAACAGCCTGGCAGCACACCGGATGCCCCTGCTGTTGGCGCAGCGACAATCAAACCCATGGCGGCATTGTGCTCCAGAACAGCCAAAGCGTATGCCATAGCCTTGACACCCATACCTAGGAGCGCTTGATCTTGGGCCTGAGCTAAAACCATCCGCCCTTCACCGCCAATCAATCCGCCCATGGTTTTTCGTGTCTCCAAAAGCGGATCACAAACAGAGCGTTTCATGACCTCCCAAAGAGACTTCATCTGTTCTAAAATAGCTGTTTCTGAACGTCCAGAAAGATACTGCTCTCTTCTGATCATAATCGTTGCAAAGTCAACCTGGTGACGCGCACAAAGACGTTCAATATCCTGGGTATTCGAAAAACAATATTCTGCTGTAATCGACGCATCGATCTGTGCCTCGCTAGAACTTACTTGGTTTTCCAATAAAATAACCCGTGAAATGAGATCATGAGCCATCAACGCATTCAATAAATCTTGAGATATGACATCATCTGTTTCGACCAAAGTATATGCCGCCTTGGCTTTATCGCTGCGAAAAAGATTTAAAAAGGCAATATTGATCTGACGATCTGCACAGCATTGTGCAATATGTGCCAGCAAACCCGGTTGATCCTGATGACAAACCAACATCGAATTGAGTCGACCATTAAATTTGACAGCTACACCGTTAATTCGCGTGATTTTGGCATAACCACCACCAATCGATTCCCCGACAACTGAAATACGCGCCTGATCTTGATTGATCATATCGATTTGAACGGTGTTGGGGTGATCAACCACCACATCGGGGGCTTCAATGAAGCTGAACTGAAGCCCCGCTTTTTTTGCTAAGGTATAAGCCTGCCTGATCTGAGGATCATCCACCTCAAAACCTAAAATGCCAGCGATCAGGGCATAATCGGTCCCGTGACCCTTCCAGGTTTTTGCAAAAGAGCCAAAAAGGGTAAACCTCACCTCACATACCTGATGTCCGGCAATTTTTCTAGCCCAAAGGGCTATGCGGCAGGCGCCGGCCGTATGAGAGCTCGAGGGACCGATCATCGCTGGTCCAATTAAATCAAAACACGATACAGATAACGATTTATTTAACATGGGAAAAAGAAAAGGACTGCTCCAGCAGCCCTAACTGTGGTCTCAAGATTTTTTTGAAACCAATTTTTCTTTGACTTTTGCAGCCTTACCCACACGATCACGCAGATAATACAATTTTGCACGGCGCACTTTACCTTTGCGCACAATGTCAATGTGATCAATTTTGGGGGAATGCAACGGCAACACACGTTCGACACCAACACCATAAGAGACACGGCGCACAGTAATCGTCTCGCTTAGCCCTGCACCCTTCCGGGCAATAACTGTACCTTCAAAGACCTGAATACGTTCGCGGTTACCTTCCTTAATTAACAGATGAACCTTCACGTAATCACCGATTTGGACTGATTCATAGGCATTGCGCAATTGCGCCTGCTCAACAGCTTTTACCAAATCCATTTTGCGTTCCTCCTTATAAACTGAGATGTTCTTGCACGCAATCGCAGCGGACCATCCGTAATAAACAACAGGCAAAATGATAGCAAATCAACGGGCAATTTGCAAGTCATCAACCATGATAATACAAGTCATTCGTCGTATACACAGGGTCACAACTGACATCGATCCCCAAACTGCGGTACGTATCCTTTTCCGCCTGATTCAAAATGGCAGTCACGTGCGCCTGACAGGCCTTTAAAGCGCGCAGTTGCTTAAGGGCAAGATCCACGGTTGGATTAGAGGATGCCGAAATGGCCAAGGCCATCAAAACTTCCTGACTGTTCAACGTCTTTTCAGATTTTTTGAGCACATCTGTTTTTAAGAGACACATGGGTTCAATGGCTGAAGGCGAAAGAAGATGTAGATCATCTTGCAAATTGGCTAATTTCTTAATCGCATTCAACAAACAAGCCGCTGTCTCTGTCATTAATTTGCTCGAGCGTCCAGTGACAATACGACCATCTGGCAATTCAATGGCTGCAGCAACTAATGGCTGGGCATATTTCTTTGATTTCTCATCATTTTGATGGGATTCCACATAATTTCTAGCAGCTAAAACAACAGGCCTATCTTCTTCTTTTAGTCCAACTTCTTCCATGATGAGCTTTGCTCTTTGGAAAGTTTCTAGTGTTGCTCTTGCATTTTTATAATCGCAGGCGGCCGCAAAATAACGGCGAATAATCTCCTGATGTGCCGCTTTAACCACGGCATCATCATCAACAATACAACATCCGGCTCGGTTGACGCCCATATCTGTGGGCGATTGAAAGGGAATGTTTTCCTCCCCTTGTATTCTGGTTAAAATACGTTTTAAAAGTGGGAAGGCTTCGATATCTCGATTGTAATTTACCGCAGACTCACCATAAGCATCTAGATGAAACGGATCGATCATATTGACATCATGCAAGTCTGCAGTTGCAGATTCATACGCAATATTAACAGGGTGCTTAAGCGGTAAATTCCAAATGGGAAAGGTTTCAAATTTAGAATATCCCACCTTATTACCGCGAATCGTTTCATGGTACAGCTGAGATAAACAGGTTGCGAGTTTTCCACTATTTGGTCCTGGAGCGGTAACAACAACCAATGGTTTAGTGGTTTTTATATAAGCATTTTGACCATATCCTTCTTCACTGACGATCGTATCAACATCTAGCGGATAACCTTTTGTTGCAGCATGGGTATATACCTCTATACCACGTGACTTCAGGACATTCATCAAAGAAATCGCCATTTGCTCGCCATTAAAACGTGTAATCACAACAGAATTGACCAGAAGGCCCCAGGTTCTAAAATCATCAATCATGCGCAGGACTTCACGATCATAAGTAATACCAAAATCACCTCTGACTTTGCTGCGCTCAATATCACCTGCATAAACACAAATGATAATTTCGGCATTGTCCTTGAGTTTGTGCAAGAGTTTAATTTTGGCATTTTCATCAAACCCTGGGAGAACACGCATGGCATGCAAATCACCAATTAATTTCCCCCCAAATTCGAGATAGAGCTTATCGTACGTGTTGACACGCTCCATGATGTACTTGCTTTGTTCCTCCAAATAGCGATCTCGATCAAAACCTACCGTATACATACCACCCTCCTTGAGTTGAATTAAAACAAGGAGCAATTATATCGATTGAACCTAGGGGTTGTCTAGAAAAAAAGAAGATTAAGAGGAAGATAACCGGGCGTATAAGAAGTGGAGAATAAAAAAGGAGTGGCAGAAAACCACTCCAAAAAAGGACAAAAAAAGATCCGGCAGAACCTATCTTCCCGGCCCGTCTCCAGGCAAGTATTGTCGGCACAAAAGAGCTTAACGACTGTGTTCGGAATGGGAACAGGTGTGGCCTCTTTGTAATCTCCACCGGAATGGTTGAAGG
>JAEZVR010000003.1 GCA_023420715.1 Bacillota bacterium
ATATAGCCCTCCTAACTTGCAAACTACCCAATAAAATCATGGATTGTTTTTCCTATTTTTGTTCCGTAATCATCGACTAAAATAAAACATAAAGTTTCTCCTTTCTCAAATCAAATACAAAATACACTATTTTGGCAAAACATCAATCTCATCCACTGAAAAACGCCAAAAACGCCTTAATCAGTTCCCCAAAACAGAAGAACAGTCTTCAACACCTTATCTCGCTGAAACAAAAGGAGCTAAACCCCTGATAAATGAGGTTTTCTCACAACACCCTAGACATTAAACACACCGTCTCAACGTGCCATTCGAAGAACATTTGAAGAAATACAGACAACACTACGAACGAGACAGCAGAGACAAGAATACTAAAGATAAATGAACGCACCTAAAAAACCGTGATCATCAAAATAAAAAGCCACCCGTTGCCGAGTGACTTGATTGGCTTACATGTTAAATAGATCTGCGTGCGTGCCAGTACGAAATAAGAATAACTCAACCTCATCCTCATCAATACGATAGACCAAAAGCCAATCTGGTTTGATGTGGCACGCTCGAAAATTTGACCACGGTCCAGTTAGTGCATGATCACGTAAAGAAGTCGGTAAAATCTCTTGCATCGCCAGTTTTTCGACGACTTGATTGAGCAACGTTAAATCCAAACCTCGCTTATGCGCAAGCTTCAAGTCTTTCTTAAAGCGATTGGATGCAACGACTTTAAGCATCCAACACCTCGTCCATCAAATCAGAAAACGAATCATAACGCTTATAGCTTTGTGGATCGGTCTTCATCGCTTGATATTCACTCAGAGCAGCGACAGTTTCTGGATTTGGTCGTTCTCGCTTAATTTCAAAAGGAATCCGTTGTTCTCGAACAGTTTGACGCAAAAAGATGGTTACCGCTGTTGTTAAATCCATCCCTAAGTCCTTCAGTAAGGATTGCGCGTCTTTTTTCAAGACAGGATCCAGGTTGATGTTTGTGCTGACCTTAGCCATAGTATCCGACCTCCTTTGGATAAAGGATAGCAAAAAAGTTATCAAAAAGCCAATGAACATGCGCCTATTAGGCATATATTAAACGCATTTATAGTGGTTTCTAGTGGGAATATCGCCCTCCACCATGCGACTCTCGGGGAATCACCGCCAGCATATTGCGATAAATGGAGAGCTGAAAACAGGTCTTTTATCGCTCCTTCCGTATCATCAAATAGACCGTCTCCACGTGCCATGAGCCGTGCAGATTGATATGTGCTCGCACTGCCAATCTTATCGCTCTGGGGAATTGAACAAGGAAACACAGGATCAAAATGTGTTTGTCATCCGCGTTAGTAATTTCTTACTAGAACGAGCAGCCGAGCAAACCAACCCATTTCACAAGCTCCCGAAGCACCTGCACGCATCCCCAAAAACCATCACCCACCCTTAGACACCAGAAAACCGCCATCTACCAGATTTTTACCCAACAAAAAAGCTTCCTAAACAGGAAGCTTTTTCTCTGGAGCCTGCGGACGGAATCGAACCCCCGACCTGCTGATTACAAATCAGCTGCTCTACCAGCTGAGCTACACAGGCATAACGAACGTTGACTATTTTAACCGTTCAACATCCACTTGTCAAGGATATTATTCTCGTTTAAAACTATGAAATTGATCAATCATGGACAATGCGCGACCTGTTCCCAATGCCACACAAGCTTCTGGATGTTCTGGAACAATAACAGGAACGCCCAATTTGGTTGAGAGCATTTGATCCAAGCCATAGATTTTAGCACCTCCGCCAGTCAATACCAGGCCTCGTTCCTTTAAATCTCCAACCAATTCGGGTGGGGTTGCCTCCAAGACCTGACCGACCGCTTCAAATATTTCACCAATTGGATCGGCTAAAGCTTCTAATATATCCATCGATGAAACAACCACGTTATCGGGCAAGCCAGTCACCGTATTTCGACCTCGAACAGACATGGTTTTTTCTTCTGGAAGTGGGTAGGCACAACCAATTTTAATTTTTAAAATTTCAGCTGTTTTTTCACCAATTAAAACCTGATATTTCCGTTTGACGAATTGGACAATCATTTCATCAAAACGATCCCCGGCAACCTTCAACGAAGCATCCACCACAGGCTCACACATCGATATTACGGCAATATCTGTTGTACCGCCACCAATGTCCACAATCATGCTGCCATAAGGTCTTGTGATATCGATACCCGCACCAATGGCCGCTGCAATAGGTTCTTTAATTAAGAGGACCTCCCTTGCCCCAGCATTCTTACAGGCATCTTCAACCGCTTTTTGCTCAACAGGGGTCACCACACTTGGAATACAGACAATGACACGAGGTTTAAACAACCCGGATAAAAAACCCTGGTTCACCCGCTCCATAAAGGTTTTGAGCATGACCTCGGTCACTTTAAAATCTGAAATCACACCATCTCTTAAAGGGCGAACGGCAGCCACAACCTCAGGTGTCCGGCCGATCATGACTTTTGCCTCTTTACCAACAGCTAAGACTCGGCCTGTTTGTTGGTTCACAGCAACGACAGAAGGTTCATGCAAAACAATACCTTTGCCTTTTAAATACATCATGATGGTTGCTGTTCCTAAATCGATACCGATTTCCGCCCCTAATTTCATATATTCCCCTTCACGAGATCTCAAATATTTATGTATTATATCAGATATCCACATACCACAGATGGGAGCCTACCATGCTGAAATGGATTGCCCTTTTTTTGATGACCCTCGATCATTTAGCTTTTTATTTGGGGCGTTTTTTAAGCGGAGAGATTTATACCTTTATGCGGACCCTTGGCAGATTATCTTTTCCAATTTTTGCTTACTATGTTGTCCTAGGTTATGCCCGCTCTAAATCTTTACCGAAATATTTTCTGCGCCTCATAGGCTTTGCCTTAGTCACACATGTGGTCATCATCGGCTTTTCACATTTTCAACCCGATCTCTTTTTTGTCAACACCTTATTCACCTTATCACTCGGAATCATCCTCATCTTTGGCTATGATCTATGTACCCAGTCGATGCTTGAACTCATGGGACAAGTGCGGCCAATTGGCCAAGAATCGCTATGGACCATCAAACTTAAGCTCAAACCCATCGCGCTATCTCCCGCAACTGGACTCATCCTGGGCGGTGGTATTTTATGTTGCGTTGCCATTTTAACCACCCTCATTCAACCAGATTATCAATTCTATGGCTTATTAACGATACTGCTTTTTCACCAGTTGCACATCCAATTAGGGCCTTTTAATCGATCAGAATGTAAACGCCAAGTCCGGATTTATCTAATCGCGTTTGCGCTCTTCAATTTACTATGGCTTTTTATCCGCACCGTTTTATATTTTGAACCCTTTACTTTCGTTTTGATGCAATGCTTTGCAAGCTTTGCGCCGGTCCTATTTCCACTTATTTTGCAAGAAAAACGACCCACATTCTGGAGACAACAGTTTTTCTATCTATACTACCCCTTGCATCTGGCGATCTTAATGGGTTTCAGTTTTATAGTGCCAGCCTAAACCGATTCCCACATCCTCATAAACACAGATCTAAATGAGCAGGTATTTTCAAAAAATCATGATAAAATGAATAAGATTTTCTAAAGGAGCAACTTTATGGGTTATTCTGTTGAAATAGATCGCAAATGGCAAGCGATCTGGGCAAAACAACCGTCCAATCAGTTTAATTGGTCGGATCTAGATGCTAAAGAAAAATTATATATCTTAGAGATGTTCTCCTATCCATCCGGGGCAAAATTGCATGTCGGGCACTGGTATAACTATTCGCTCAGTGACTCCTACGCGCGTATGAAACAAATGCAAGGCTATGCCGTTTTTCAACCCATGGGTTTTGATGCCTTCGGTTTACCCGCCGAAAATTATGCCATCAAAACCGGCATTCATCCCATGGATAGCACTTACGAAAATATCCGAACCATGGAACAGCAATTGCGTGAAATGGGCGGACAATTTGCCTGGAATCATGAATTGGCAACCTGTCATCCAGGTTATTACAAATGGACGCAATGGCTTTTTCTGCAATTGTATAAAAAAGGTTTGGCCTATCGTAAAAAAGCGCCAGTCAATTGGTGTCCCTCCTGTCATACCGTGCTTGCCAATGAACAAGTGGTCAACGACGGACACTGTGAGCGCTGTGGTACAGAAGTCACCCGTAAGAACCTCACGCAATGGTTTTTTAAGATTACCGAATACGCCCAAGAATTACTCGACGGTCATGCCGAACTCAATTGGCCAGAAAAAACCATTAAAATCCAACAAAACTGGATTGGTCGATCCGAAGGAAATGAAATCATTTTCTATGGTGAAAAAGAAGGTAAAATGCTTCAAACACCAGCAGGTGATCCGCTCCCATTAACAGTTTTTACCACACGAGCAGACACCTTAATGGGCGTTTCCTATCTTGTCGTTGCCCCAGAAAGCGATCTCTGTGCCCAATTAACCACGCCCGAACATGAAACTGCCATGGCCGCTTATGTGGCACAAACACGTAAGGCAAGCGATATCGATCGCATGGCTTCCAATCGGGAAAAAACCGGGGTATTTACTGGATCTTATGCCATTCATCCCATCACCCAAGAAAAACTGCCCATTTGGGCTTCAGACTATGTCATCGCAGGTTATGGCACCGGTGTTGTGATGGGGGTCCCCGCACATGACGAACGAGATTATGCCTACGCCCAGGCCTTTAACCTTCCCATCAAACCGGTTATTCGACCACAAGATGAATCTGTCGAGCAGCGCCTGCCCTATTGCGAAAAAGGTGTTTTATACCATTCCGGCGCTTATGACGGCCTTACTTCTGCGGATGCCGCTCAAGCCATCATGTCCGATTTAGGCGCAAAAAAACTGGGCAAACCCTGCATTCATTATCGTTTAAAAGACTGGTTGGTTTCACGTCAACGCTATTGGGGCGCCCCCATTCCCATCATCCATTGTGAGCACTGCGGGGTTGTTCCCGTTCCCGAAGACCAACTCCCTGTCGAATTGCCCTACGATGTCGCATTTGAACCCGACGGAAAATCGCCACTGGCAAAGTCAGAAGCTTATATGCAAACCACCTGTCCGTGCTGTGGTAGACCAGCCAGACGCGACCCAGATACTTTAGATACCTTTGTCTGCTCCTCTTGGTATTATTTGAGATATATTGACCCGCGCAACGATTCCGCTCCCTTTGATCCAAAAAAAATTGCCAAATTGGCACCTGTAGATGTCTATATTGGCGGAGCGGAACATGCCGCCATGCATTTGCTTTATGCGCGCTTTATCACCAAAGCCTTGCGCGATATGGGCTATCTCCATTTTGATGAACCTTTTAAGCGTCTCATTCATCAAGGGGTCATCCTCGGCTCTGATGGTTTTAAAATGTCTAAGTCTAAAGGGAATACTGTTTCTCCAGATACTTATATCGAAGCCTATGGCTCAGATGTTTTCCGCTTGTATCTCGCTTTTGGCTTTGCCTATACAGAAGGTGGACCATGGAACGACAACGGTGTCAAATCCATCGATAAATTACTGCAACGGATGGCTAGACTAGGACAAGTCATCATCGATCGGCAAGCCCCATTTGAGACTGATGACGTGACGCCAAAAACAGAGGCAGAAAAAACCTTAAACCGGGCTCGTCATTTTGCGATAAAAGGGGTTACGCAGGATGCAGAACGCTTCCAGTTTAATACCTCTGTCGCTCGGATTATGGAATTGGTTAATGCGCTTTACGCCTACATCAATGAAACATCAGAAGATACATTTAATCCTCATTTATTCACCGATGTTATCAAGGATTTGTATCTCATTACGGCACCCTTTGCCCCTCACTACATGTCAGAATTATGGGAGAAAATTGGCGGTGGACAAGCTATTTTCCAAACGGCATGGCCAACCTATTCCGAAGCTGAACTGCAACAAGATACGGTTGAAATTGCAGTCCAAATCAATGGCAAACTGATTACCAAGATGCACGTTGCAACAGATTTAACGCCAGATACGGCCAAACCCGAAATCTTAAAGCATCCCACGATTCAGGAACGCATCGCAGACCGAGAAATCAGCAAATTTATTTTTGTACCCAAACGACTTGCCAATATCGTCGTCAAATAAAAGCATCCATCGGATGCTTTTATTTTTGGCCCTTGTCTTTGTTGGCGATCTGCCAAGCAAGTGTTAAAATAAAAAAACTTGGTATGAGGAGACAATATGAACCCGCATCGTCTGACGGTCTACACTGGATTGCCTGGAACGGGCAAATCTTCTGCCGTATTGCATCAATTGATGACCCATCCACCCCAAACGCACTGGGCTGGATTCGTGACCGTTCGACGCATTCAAAACAACTTCCGCACTTTCGTGCCTGTATTAGCAACCGATTTGGCAGACATTTTAAAAGAGTGGAAAAACCTTGATCCGTCTCAATGGCAAAGCTGTTTTGACCACTTCCTCAGAACAGATGCACAAACTTGTACAAATCGTCATCCTGTACCTGTGGCCATATTTAAAGACCTTATTCTGGAAGCCCTGTCTAAAGCCAACCAGGAACATGGCTTTCTTATTTTAGACGAAGTTGGTGGTTTGGAGCTCTTAGATGAAATCTGGCTGGAACAACTCTTAAACGGCCTTCAACGTACAACCGAAGGGATCATCGTCCTTAAATCAAAAGCGCATGCATCCTGCCTGGTCAAACGCCACCAGTTCAGTCAAAGCGATCTCGACCGCTTAAACAAGGCATATGATCGACTCTATCATCACCTTGAGCAGCTACCACAATCAATGATTTGTCACAGACAAGGAGATCGATGATGTCCCAGCACCCCACACGCCTGTTTCGGCATTATCTTTTATTTGCCATCATCTGCTTGGTTGTCGTTTTTTTGATTTCTTGTACCCTGGGGCGCTTCCCCATTTCACTTCAAGACATCCTTAAAATGCTGTTGCATCAAATCTTTCCACAAAAACAAACCTGGCAAGACACTGCGGCCATTGCCCTTTTTAACATTCGGTTGCCCCGCCTAATCCTGGCCTTATTTGTAGGAATCGGTCTCTCCTTAGCTGGGGCAACGTTTCAAGCGCTTTTTCAAAATCCCATGGTCTCACCCGATTTATTGGGTGCCGCTTCCGGGGCAGGTCTAGGGGCGGCACTTGCGATTCTCCTCGGTGTTTCCAGTTTCTTCATCACCTTATTTGCCTTTGGTTTTGGTTTGGTAAGCATTTTTTTAGTCTTGTTCATTGCCCATCATGCCAAACAAAACCGTGTACTGAGCTTAATTTTAACGGGTATTATTGTTAGCGCCCTCTTTTCTGCCTTACTGTCTTTTATAAAACTCGTGGCAGATCCAACCAACCAACTCCCGGCCATAACCTATTGGCTCATGGGATCACTCAATACACTCTACGATGCGAAAATGTGGGTTGCGCTGCCGATTATCTGTCTTGCCAGCTGCATTATTTTTTGTTTTCGGTGGCAACTCAACGTGTTGAGTTTAGGTGATGAAACGGCCAAAACTTTAGGACTACCAGCAGAGAAATTGCGCACCATCCTCCTCCTGGCCGCCACACTGAATACGGCAGCTTGTGTCTCTGTCTCAGGTATGATCGGTTGGGTTGGACTCATTATCCCCCATTTTGCTCGTTTATTGGTCGGTGGAAATCATCGCCATGTGATTCCCATGACAGCCTTATTAGGTGCCATCTTCTTAATTGTCACAGACGACATGGCTCGACTTATTCACAGTAGTGAAATTCCCATTGGCATTTTAACTGCCTTTGTGGGTGCACCTTTTTTCCTACACCTCATTCTTAGGAGAAGAAATGGATGAAACCCATATTATCGGTCAAGGATCTTTGCTTTTCCTATCGCAATCACCCAATCCTAAAGGATTTCTCATTCACTTTAATGCCCGGTCAATTTGTCTGTGTATTAGGTGCAAACGGCGCTGGTAAATCCACCCTTTTTAAAGTCTTATTAAAACAGTTGCATCTCCAAAGTGGCGAAATCCGCTATAACGGTCAATCTCTAGATCGATTGGATGCACAAACCTTGGCTAAACAGGTGGCCTATATTCCGCAAATCAACCACATCCAATTTAGCTATACCGTTTATGACATGGTTTTAATGGGTGCAAGTAACTGTTTTGGCTGGATTGGCACCCCAACAGCCCTTGCCAAGCAACGCGCCCTTGATGCGATTGAACGACTTCAACTAACGCCATATGCAGACCGCCCATACGATCGCCTCTCCGGCGGCGAACAACAACTGGTGCTCATCGCTCGTGCGCTTGCCCAGAACACCCCCATACTGATC
>JAEZVR010000122.1 GCA_023420715.1 Bacillota bacterium
CGGTTGGTGTGTGTGAGGCTGCTTGCCGTGATCTAAATCCTTTTTACTTGCATCATTTTAAAACGGGAAAACCTTATATCGCCCAAAAATATGCGATGACACTGGATGGCGCAATTGCCACACCAACAGGTCATTCAAAATGGATTACTGGCGAATTGGCGCGTCAGCATGTTCAGCTTTTGCGCAAACGATATCAAGCAATTTTAGTCGGTCGTCAAACCGTTATGGCGGATGATCCACAACTGACGTGTCGAGTCAATGAAGCGGCAAATCCGATTCGCATCATTTTGGATCGGTCTTTTCGATTGGCGTCGCATTATGCTGTTTTTCAAACGGCCAAAGCTGTGCCAACAATCTTGGTCACGTATCAGGAAGCCCTGCAAGAACAGCCGCAAAAGCAGAAGTTATTTGAAGGGCTTGGTGTGGACTTTCTGACGATTGATTCGGGGGCTGCATCTTCAGATCAGTTGTTTTGGGAAACCTTATTCAAAAAACTTGGCGAACGGCAGATTCAGTCTGTTCTGATTGAAGGTGGGGCAAAGATTCATGGCTCGCTTTTTATGACACAGCTGACAGATCGGATTTATGCTTATATTGCCCCAAAATTGATTGGCGGAGGTCCAGGACCACTCCATTCGTTGGGCATTCCGACAATGGATCAAGCACTGACACTCAAGCATCTGACCTATACGCCTTTAGGCGAGGATGTTTTGATTGAAGGGGATTGCGATTGGGAGGGAAGATGTTCACAGGCATTGTAGAAGAACTTGGACGTATTCAAACGGTTCGTCCGGGAGCTGTCTCCAGTCGATTGGAAATCGCATGTAGCCGTGTTTTACAAGATGTTCAGCTGGGTGACAGTATTGCGGTAAACGGTGTTTGCTTGACGGTGACGGCGTTTACAAGCCATTATTTTGCTGCAGACGTCATGGCAGAATCGATCCGACGAAGTAATTTGAGTCAATTAAAGGCGGGTTCGATTGTCAATTTGGAACGTGCGCTGACCTTGAATAAACGATTGGGTGGGCACTTAGTCTCTGGGCATATTGATGGCATTGGTCGAATTTTAGCGCGCAAGCCAGAAGACAATGCGGTTTGGTTTACCGTGGAAGCGCCATCAGAACTCTTGCGGTTGATGGTGCCAAAGGGTTCCATTGCCATTGATGGCATTAGCCTGACCTTGGTTTCTGTAGAGCAAAATCAATTTACCGTTTCAATTATTCCGCATACCATGGGCGAAACCACTTTGGGCACAGCACAGCCCGGTCGTTTGGTTAATCTTGAAACAGATCTCATTGGTAAATATGTTTTCAAGCGATTAGAAGCACAACAATCCACGCCAACGCAAAAATCCGCAACTGGACTCGATTTGGAAACTTTGATGACACATGGCTTTTTATGATTTGAATAGAGGAGGCAAAAAGATGCTATCGGAAAAAGAAGTGACCGTACAGGTTGAACGCTGTCTGGCAGATTTAAAAGCGGGAAAGTGCGTTTTGGTTATTGACGATCCGGATCGCGAAAATGAGGGCGATTTAATTTGCTCAGCTTTACATGCGACAACCGAAAATGTCAATTTAATGGCGACACATGGCCGAGGCCTTATCTGTATGCCCATGAGTGAGGCGCGTGCGCAGCGCTTGGGTTTATCGAGTATGGTGGCGGTAAACACAGATAATCATGCAACTGCTTTTACAGAATCGATCGATTACATTGAGACGACAACGGGTATTTCCGCAGTTGAACGTGGTTTGACGGCACGCATGACGGTTGCACCAGATGCAAATCCAACACAGTTTAGACGCCCAGGGCATATGTTTCCACTCGTCGCTAAAGCCGGTGGGGTTTTAGCACGTGCTGGACATACAGAGGCTACAGTGGATTTAATGCAATTGGCAGGGTTGCCCGATTGTGGTCTATGCTGTGAAATTATGACAGAAGATGGCGAGATGATGCGCACCGAGGCCTTAATGGACTTTGCTGAACGTCATCAGCTCAATGTGTTATCGATCAGCGACCTCATTGCTTATCGGTTGGTCAAAGATACCTTGGTTCGCTGTGAAGCCTCAGCGACCTTCCCTTGTCGTTACGGTTCTGGCTGGACCATTCATGGTTATGTCAATGTGATTAATGGTGAGCATCATGTGGCATTAACACTTGGTGATGTTGCAGATGGTAAACCAGTCTTGTGTCGGGTGCATTCAGAGTGTTTAACGGGAGATGCGTTGGGATCGCGTCGCTGTGACTGTGGTCAGCAATATGATGCCGCCATGAAGATGATTGAAAAAGAGGGACGTGGCGCTCTAATCTATATGCGCCAAGAAGGCCGCGGTATCGGGTTGATCAATAAACTTAGAGCGTACGAACTGCAAGATACTGGTATGGATACGGTCGAGGCCAATGTTGCGCTTGGTTTCCCGCCCGATATGCGAGATTATGGCATTGGCGCTCAAATTATTCGAGATTTGGGTATTCGTCAGTTGAGATTGCTGACCAATAATCCCACAAAAATTAATGGGCTTACGGGATATGGTATTGAAATCACCGAGCGTGTACCGATTCAAGTGGAGATGCAGTCAGACGATGCGTTTTATTTGATGACAAAACAAGATAAGATGGACCATATGACGACCTATAGCTGTGGCTGTGGTTGTCATTCCCATCACCATGATCGACACGAACATCACGAAACACACAAATGATTTATCAGGAGGTCATTATGAAAAAAATAGAAGGTCATTTGATTGGTCGGGGGCATCGTATTGCGATTGTCGCGGCACGGTTTAATGAGTTTATTGTATCCAAGCTCATTAGTGGTGCTGAAGATGTCTTGTTGCGCCATGAAGTTGATGCAACAGATATTACGTTGGTATGGGTGCCGGGTGCCTTCGAAATTCCATTAGCGGCTCAACAATTGGCTGGTTCTGGCCGTTACGATGCGATCATTTGTTTGGGTGCGGTGATTAGAGGTTCGACGAGTCATTATGACTATGTCTGTGCAGAGGTTTCTAAGGGGATTGCCCAAGTCGGATTGGCGCATCAAATGCCAGTTATCTTTGGTGTCTTAACGACGGATACCATTGAACAAGCCGTTGAACGGGCTGGTACCAAAGCGGGTAATAAAGGGGCAGATGCCGCGATGGCCGCTATAGAAATGATTAACCTTCGCAAAGCACTTGCTTAAATTTTTAAGGATAGCAAAAGCGTCGCGGTTTGTTTTAGAGATAAACCGCGACGCTTTTTTTGTAGCTATCATCAATTTGCTCACATCAAAATGAAGGGACTAATCTGCATAATGATCAAAATAACCTTGAATTAAAATGAACGGTGTGCCTTTGTCGCCACTGCCTGATGTGAGATCACATAAAGAACCCAGTAAATCGGTTAATTGTCGGGGTGTTGTACCTTGTGCGGCCATGTTGCCAACAAGACTACCAGATTTGGCTTTAATATGGGCTTTAATGGCTTCGGTTTGATCGGCTGCGCGAAGTCCGGCAAAATCGTTATCAGCCAGATATTTTAATTTGAGTTCGTTGGGTGTGCCTTCCAAACCTTGTGTGTACCCTGGACTGACAACCGGATCAGCTAATTCCCAGATTTTGCCAACGGGATCTTTAAAGGCGCCATCTCCGTAGACCATGACTTCAACCTTCACGCCGGTCTTTTCCAAAATCAGCGCTTGAATGTGTTCGACAAGCGCTTTGCATTCGCGGGGGAATAGCTTGACTTTTTCTTCGGTAGATTTATTAGAACCTAATAAGCCGTAGGCTTCATTGTATCCGTGTGTTTCAGAAGGTGATGCTAAAACATCTGCCATTGTTAACACTTTGGCTGCTCCAGCACGCTCTAAATGACGTTTGGTGCGGTGTCTGGTATGAATATCACAGGCGATGACATGCTGCGTGTACTTTAAAATATCTTTTGCGCGGTTTGAGAAAATAACTTCGCAGGCGGCACCTTCTCCAGTGACAATCTCTTTGTAATAGGCCACATAATCCATGCCTGTGAACGGATGTTTGGGTTCGCCAAATAATTTACGATAGGTGGCTTCGTCTAAGCAGTCATTGTATGGATCCACGCCTTTTTCTTCCATCAGATCTGCATCAATGAGGTGATTTCCCACTTCATCAGCCGGAAGAGACAGTTGAATAATGACCTTTTTTGCTGCTCTGGCAAATCCTTTTAGGCAAATGGCAAAGCGGTTGCGACTTAAAATTGGAAAAACAATGCCTAGGCAGTCCGTTTGCAGCTGTTGACGCACATCGCTGGCAATATCATCGATGCTGGCATAATTGCCTTGTGTTCTGGCGACGACGGATTCGGTGATGGCAACGACATCTTTTTCCCGGAGTTGAATGTTTTCGTTGTGAACGCAGTTTAACAGACTGTCGACTGCAATTTGGGCAATGTCATCGCCCTGATTTAAAATCGGACCACGAATCCCACGAACAACGGTGCCTAAACTTCTTGCTTGCATAATTAACCCTCCATTGAGGCATGGCATAGTGCCAAAACAATTGAAACGCCATTATTTTACTTAAATCATCAGTGCCCCTCAAGACTGAACGTGCTGTGGTTGCACGACAGAACGTGATACACTGTAAAGAAAACACGATTTAGTGAGGTGATATATGAATTGGAATTCATTAAAAGATATTCAAGTGGATTTATACGAGTTGGGTGCAGTGACACCGCTGGGTTTGTTGGGTGAAGGCGATGCACCGGTGCTCTTGGATGTCGCTGCTGTCGAAAAAACATTGACCCAAAAAGGATTATCCTTTAAACGGCATAATTTACATGAGGATCCTTTGGCATTTATTGAAAATGAACCGATTGCGGAATTATTGCGAACCAATGGAGATGAGGCTTTTCCCGCTTTGATGGTAAATGGTGCATTAATTTGCACAGGGCATTATCCAACCCAGGATGAATGGATCCAAGCTCTGGGTTTAGCTGATTTTGAAACAGGCTTATCTCGAGTGACACCAGAGGAATTGGCGTCGATTCGCGAAAATATTGAAGCCGTGATGGCCGGCGGCTGCGGTGGTTGCTCGGGTTGTGGCGGTGGCTGCGGTTGCGGCTGTTAAGAAAGAGGTAAGACCATGTTAAAAGCGATTGTTTTAGCTGCTGGAAAAGGCACTCGGCTGCATTCGGATACGTCCAAATTGCCTAAGGTATTGCACCAGGCAGGTGGGCATACTTTATTGGATTGGGTCTTAAAGCACATTGATTTTATTGCACCTCAGGATATTACCATTGTGGTGGGCTATGAGGGGAATCAAGTTAAAGCTTCAGCCGGTGCACAGTATAGGTATGCAGAACAGACAGAACAACTGGGTACTGGTCATGCGGTGCAAATGGCGATGCCTTTGTTAGCGGACTACGATGGACCTGTGCTCATTTGCTACGGGGATATGCCGCTCATTAAGCGTGAGACCTATCTTCATTTATGCAACCAGCATCAAAAACAGGGCGATGACTGCACCATGTTGGCTTATGTGAGTGACAAGGATTTGCAATATGGTCGCATTATTCGCGACGAAGACGGTCGGTTTGATCAGGTTATTGAAGATCGGGATTGTACGCCAGAACAAAAGAAAATCACCGAGCTGAATGCGGGTGTTTATGTCTTTAATGCTCAGCGTTTGCGAGAAGGTTTAAAAATGCTCAAAAATGATAACGCCCAGAGCGAATATTATTTGACAGATATTCCGGCTTGGCTGAAAGCTCAAGGCGGTCGTATTGGGGTGGTACAAACCACTGGAGAATATGAAGGATTGGGCGTCAATACAAAAGCGGATTTGGCGTTTGTAGATGAGATTTTAAGATAAGCGGCAGCTCAGCTTAAGTCAATTCGTGTGTTTTTCATTTGGCCCGCTGTTACAGCATCAACGTGTAATGGCGGGCTTTTTTATGCTGATTTAAATCCAATCAGGACGTTCGTCGTCGAAAAAACCTTGCATATCTTCGAGTGAAAAATCGTCCATGGGAAGATGGATGAGTTTGCCATCGTGCTTGGCAGACTTGTAGATGCCCAACAAGGTTTCGACTGCCATAATACCGCTTTCTCCATCTGCACGAGGTGTTGTGCCTTCTCGCAAGGCCGCTACAATATCTTCGTAGAGGCCAGCATGCGGACATTTCAGCATTTTGAGCGCGCGAGACAGACCGCGTTGGCGCATTTGTTTGAAATAGCGTTTGTAATATCCGCGATTTAAGCGATGACCATCTGGTGTCGTCACATTAAAATAGACTTTGCCATTTTGTAACCCAGCACGAATTTGTGCTTCTTCCGTTAGAATCGAAAAATGTGCACTGGGGGAATTGGGTGCGGTATTTGTCGTGCCTTCGATGGTGCAAAGGGCTCCCGTAGAAAGACTTAAGATGGCGACACCGTGATCTTCTGCTTCCATTTGATGGGTCAATTGTCGAATTTGACCGACGACGCCAACTGGCTCGTCATCCATCAACCAGCACATGAGATCAACGGCGTGTATGGTCTGATTCATCAGCACACCGCCGTCTTGTCCCCAGGTACCGCGCCAAGCGGCTTGATCATAATAGGCTTGATCATGTCCCCACAAGACTTGAACCGATCCGCTGTAAACTTTGCCAAACTTGCCCGAAGCAATGTCTTCGTGAATGAGATCCATCATCGGGAAAAAACGATAAATATGTCCGACAGCAATGACCACATCATGAATTTGTGCCAATTCTAATAAATCTTTTGCCTCGCCTAAGTTGAGGGTCATGGGT
>JAEZVR010000013.1 GCA_023420715.1 Bacillota bacterium
GATCTAACTCGACAGTTGCCAAGAGCGATTCCCAATCTTTTTCAAACAAAGATTGCCGTTGCTGATAATCATCTATTTGTCGCAATTGAATGCCAGCCAATAAATCGAGACGGTGATCCATATCAAACGGCATGGCCAGATCGACAAACAAATGTGGTTTACCATCTAAATAGGGTTCAAGTGCGGTTTTGGTAAAAATGTAATGCGGACTCGTGGTGGCTGAAAAGACAACTGCAGCACGCATGGCGGTCTCTGCTCGCTGATCAAAATCCACCCACTGAAAGCGCAATGAAGTATCGATTAATTGCTGTAGGGCTTTATGAGATTCACCAGCACGATGTCGTCTGGTTGCCGCGATGCGATAGCCCTTGGCGTGAAGTTTTTGCAACAAGGCTAGACCTGTTTTCCCAGTGACACCGACAATCAAAACATCGATCTCATAAGCTGCTCGATCAATCGTTCGGAGCCAATCAGACGCATCTTCTACGGCTAGTCCAGCCACGGAGCGCGGATGCTGACCTTTTGCATATGTCGTTTTGATGGATTTTGCGGCAGTGATGGTATGACGCATCAAAGTGTTGAGATATTCATCCGTCGTACCGGCTTTTAAAGCCATTTGATAAGCTTGTTTCAGCTGCCCTAAAATTTGATCTTCACCAAGAATCACCGATTCTAAACCACAAGCGAGCTTCATTAAATGAACGACACATTTTTGATCCACATAGGTTCTAAAATACGGACGCACCACATCTACAGATTCTCCCTTGTAGGCGCTCATGGCCGCTTGAACCTTTGCAACGCTGCCATAGTTTTCTGCAGACATGTAGCAGGCCAAGCGATGGCAAGTTTGCAACAACATGACCCCTTTGGCGCAGCCATAAGCAGCACACATCGCTTCAAATCCATCTGGCGTGCTGGGTAGACCACGGGCGTCCTGCCTTGTTTGCCAAGCAGCCAGATTCATTTGCGGCATATGCCCCGTAAACCAAGCATTCAAAAAAGCCAAATCATCAGGCAAAAGAGCCAATTGATGACGCATGCCCATCGGCGTTTGCGCAATATGTATTTCTGTTCCAAGTATCAGCATATCTCGATATTTGGGGTGACTGCTACAGAAAATGTCACACCCGCTTTTACCCATTTATCAACCAATAAATATTTTTTCAATGCATTCTGACTAACCGCATCTAAGGGGATATTTGGAGAGAGAGATGAAGCCAAATGGGCTAAGCGGCAAGCCACAGTCGATGAAACAGCGCCAACCCCTGCTGTCTGGCACACAAAATCCGAACAAGATACCAATGTTTCATAAGGTTTTAGCGTATCCACCTGAAAGATCTGCAGCGGACTGGCATAAGCTAAAGCTAATGCCTGAATGCCTTCTTCCGCAGCTTTGAGTTGAATGGTTCCAAATCCAGCAACAGCAGAGACCGACAGCCCATAAGCGTCCATCATTTCTCTAAAAGCGGCTTGGATTTCACAAGCCGACTTACCTTTTTGACAGCCAACACCCACCCAAAGTTGTCTGGGAATCAACTGCAAAATCGAGCTGGATGACTTGATCTGAGGTGGCAATGCACGCATGCTCACCAGAACGGACGGTTCTGTACTGTTCTCCAACCTAGATATGAAATCTGGTGGTTCACCGACGTTGGACCGCTGCAAAGGCGCAACAAGCCGCACAGACAGATGCGACTGTTTTGGTGGTAAAACATGATGACCTTCCAACCAAAAGTGAATGGACTGACGGTGAACAGAGGCTTGATTGACGGTTTTAACCCCCTGCCAATTGTCAATGACAAAGCCTTGATCGCGCGCATAAACATCAACCGCAAACACGCCCGCCACATCTGTTGCCGTTGTGATAACGGCTTGTGTCGACCAGCCACGTTGACAAAGCCAATCTGCCAGCTGCCTGGCCCAGTCGTTCGCCCCTCCCATATGACCTGACAACAAACTAATCAAATAATTGGCGCCTTGATCCATGACTAAAACAGCAGGGTCTCGGGATTTATGGCCAAGCAAAGGGGCGATTTTGCGAACCACAATACCAGTCGCCATAATGAACAACAACACATCATCCGATCCAAAAGCATCTTCTATTTCATCTAGCCCTCTCAATTTAGCCGTAAAAAAGGGACAGTCTTGTTGGATGTCGCAAGCCAGTTTTTGGCCTTGCTCGGTCACAGCAAAAAGACTTAATTGCTTCAAATTCATGTGTTTTTTCCTTTGCGATATCCATGGGTAAAACCAGCATCGTACAATTTAGATAAAGCGTACCGATCACCCAAAAAATCACCAACCAAAATTAAAGCATGACGGCGAATGCCTGCCGCTTTCACCCGTTCTGCAATGTCTGCTAAACACCCCCGAATGACCAGCTCATCTGGCCAAGTTGCACGACTGACGACAGCGGCAGGTGTTTGAGATCCATAACCACCCGCCAGTAAATCTCGTACCACTTGATCGATTTGTTGGACACTCAGGAAAATGACCAAGGAAGCTTGATGCTTTGCCAACTGCATTAAGCCTTCTTTTTCCGGCACGGGTGTGCGGCCATTGGCCCGTGTCAAAATAATGGTCTGACTCACTTCTGGCAAAGTATATTCCATCGATAAAGTTGCCGCAGCAGCCAAAAATGAACTCACGCCCGGAATCACCTCATAAGGAATATCACATGCTTTTAGACGATCTATTTGCTCTCGAATAGCACCATAAATTGAGGGATCTCCTGTATGAACTCGGGCAACCAGCTGACCTTGACGAACGGCTGTTATCATAATGTCCAGGATTTCATCCAAATGACAAACCGCACTATCGTATACCTGAGCATCTGCTTTGCGATCTGCCAAAACCGCTGGATTAACCAATGAACCCGCATAAATAATCACATCAGCTGAATCGATAATGCGCTTTGCTTTCAAGGTCAATAATTCTGGATCACCTGGTCCAGCCCCAATAAAATAGACCATATCAACCTCGTTTTCTAATTAAAATCGTTGTCAAATAAGGCCATTTTTTAGCTGTATCAGCACATGCAATCGATCCCCACCACGCTTGTTCATGACCCAGATTCGAACACACATAGGCTTCATAACCATAAGGTGCGCCAACAGCAGACCAGATCTCTTTTAAAGGGGCCACAATCTGAGCAGCTTTCATCACCACCAATGTTCCTGTTTGCGGTGCAGCGAGCCAGTCTTGAATTCGTTTTAAACCATTCACGCCTGGATAGAGTGTCACTTCATCTGATTGATCTGCCAATGACAAACCCAATGTCGCTGCGGCCATGGACATTGTGGTAATCCCCGGCACAAAATCAATCTGAATATTTTCAGACTCCAGATAAGGCAAGACACGAAAACAGGTGCTATATAAACTCACATCACCCAAAGTCACCATCACCACCCGAT
>JAEZVR010000080.1 GCA_023420715.1 Bacillota bacterium
TGCTTTGAACCCGGTGCAATGACCAAAGAAACATCTGGATGAATGGTTTTTCCATCCAAAATTGCGGCAACCTTATGCATGTCTGCCAATGATGAATTGGTGCAACTCCCAATATGCACTTGATCCACTTTAATGCCAGAAACTTCCGCTACCGGCTTCACATTATCCGGGCTATGCGGACAGGCCACCAGAGGCACCAAGGTGCTTAAATCGATTTGAATGCATTCGTCATAAACCGCATCAGCATCTGCAGAAAGCGCCGTAAATTGATCTTCACGCGCCTGAGCACGCATAAATTGTCGCGTAATCTCATCGCTTGGGAAAATAGATGTCGTTGCCCCCAGCTCAGCCCCCATATTGGTGATGGTTGCCCGTTCTGGCACAGATAAGGTTTTAACCCCCTCGCCAAAATACTCAACAATATAACCCACACCGCCCTTGACGGTTAAACGTCTTAAGACTTCTAAAATCACATCTTTGGCAGATGCCCATGGCTGCAAAGCGCCAATCAATTCAATACCCATAATTTTGGGCATGGCTAAAAAATAAGCACCGCCGCCCATCGCTACAGCCACATCTAATCCACCTGCACCGATGGCCAACATGCCAATACCACCACAGGTTGGTGTATGACTATCCGAACCCAACAGGGTTTTACCTGGAACACCGAAGCGCTCAATATGTACCTGGTGACACACACCATTCCCTGGCTTAGAAAAACGGATACCGTGTTTGGCTGCAACGGTTTGAATATATTTGTGATCATCCGCATTTTCAAAACCAGATTGCAACATATTATGGTCAATATAGGCCACTGAACACTCGGTCTGAACCCGTTCCATACCTAAGGCTTCAAATTGTAAATAGGCCATAGTTCCCGTAGAGTCCTGGGTGAGGGTTTGATCAATCCGCAAACCAATCTCTTGACCCACTTCCAATGCGCCTGTGATCAGGTGATTGCGAATAATTTTTTGCGCCAATGTATATCCCATGGTGACCTCTTTTCCATCTCTCATCATGACATACCTGAGATGACATGAATGGTCTCTATTATAACGTACAATTTGATTTAGTTTAATAAGTTATCGCTTTTGTTTGCTAAATTGTTAAATAGCGTTCATATCCTTGCCTTGACTGCCGATCTGCAAACCCAACCAGGCAGCATCCCCAAAAGAGATCAGCCGACAAACGTCTTCCCGTCTGGATAAATAAATGATTGCTGACGTGATTGTTTAACCGTTAGCCCAATGGCAAATGAGACCGGGCCCACCCGACCTAAAAACATGATAAACATGAGTAATATCTGTGAAGCGGCTGATAAATTAGGCGTTCCAACAGCGGAAACCCCAACCGTTCCAAAAGCAGATCCCACTTCAAACAGTAAATCAATCACCTGTGTTTTCCCAGCTGATAAAAGAGATTGTTCAAAAACAGACAATAAAAAGGTGCCCGCAAACAAGGTTGAGATACCAATAAAAGTAATGGCAAGCGCACGATTAACCAAATCTGTGGCAAAACGATGTTTACACAATAAACTGTGCCGCCGACCATTGAGATAGGAATGAACGGTGCCCAACAAAATGGCAAAGGTGGTCACCTTAATTCCGCCAGCCGTAGATGCCGGTCCCGCACCAATAAACATCAACAAGCAAGATAAACATTTACCAGCAGCAGTTAAATCGCCTTGACTAATACTGTTATAGCCTGCAGTTCGAAGGGTGACCGACTGAAAAAAAGCATTTAACATCTTATGCCCTGGCGCCATGGTGCCAAGCCCATTTGCAGTTTGATTATGCCACTCCGTTAAAGCAAAAAAGCAAGTGCCAAAGAGGAGTAAAATGAAGGTCATACTCAACACCAATTTCGTGTGATAAGTCACCCTGCGGCCTTTACACAAACCATAAAGGTCGTGCCAAACCACAAACCCCAATCCGCCGAAAATGATCAAAAAAGCAGTCAATCCAAGCAAAACTGGATCTTCCTGATAGGCCACCAAGCTCGAATACTGCCCATGAACGAGACCACTTAAATCAAAGCCGGAATTACAAAAAGCGGACACACCTTGGAATAAGCCAAGTCTTAAAGCCAAAGGCCAGGGCATACTCCCCGCATAACGCCAGGCAATCAACAAGCCGCCAATGAGTTCACAAATCAAGGTTGTAGCAATAATTTGCTTAACCAAAGCGGCAGTATTTGAAAATTGAGCTAAACCGGAGGCTTCTTTAAAGGCCAAACGAGCTCGCAGGCGTGTTCTTTTGTGCACGGCGATCACAAAGAAAGTCGTGATTGTAATTAGCCCAAGGCCCCCAATTTGGATGAGCAATAAAATAATGCACTGACCAAAGGGCGACCAAAACGTTCCTGTATCTCCCACAACCAGTCCTGTGACACAAGTGGCAGAAACAGCCGTAAAAAGGGCTTGTAAAAAGGTGACCGCTCGACCAGTTGCTGAGGCAATGGGCAACCACAACAACAGCGCACCCGTCAAAATAACCGGCACAAAGCTCAAGGTAACCCAAGTCGTGGGCGACCAATCGATCTTGCGTTTACGGCGACGATTTACCGGCCGCATGTTGGAGGCATTTATTGGCAAACGGATATCTGTCGTCATTAAATTTGGCGCTCCTGATCCACCAACCGTTTCCAGATCTCTTCATATTCATCTGCTGGACAAATCACCAATAGTTTATCACCTGCGCACAGCAAGGAATCTCCAGAAGGCAATTCGACAGCTCCAGTTGTCTTGGTCATGAGTACAACCTTGGCATTTGCTGGCATGGTATAGGTTGCCAACGTCTGACCAACCGCCTTGGCATCCGCACGCAAATAAAATTCCACGATACCCATCTGCTGATCTGGCATGTCATAGGCCAGACGCATGCCTTTATATTGAATCGCTCGATCAATAATGTCTGCCAGCAATTTGGTTCCGCAATAGATGTGATCTACACCCAATTGTTTAAACACCTGCATATTGGCTGCATTATTGACACGAGCCACCGTCAAAGGCACATTAAAATGCAACTTAGCCAACTGACAAACAATGAGGTTGGTTTCATCGTGACCGGTTAACGCAATCACCATTTTGGCAGATTTTGCCCCAGCCTTTTCCAATTCCCGAACATCCGAACCATTGCCGTTTATGACTTGAATATCGTGATGATCTGCCAAACGATAGGCAACCATCTCTTGTTGTTCAATGACCACAATACTAGAACGATTGGTCAGTGGCATAACCTCTAACAAATGTGCGGCCACTTTACCGCCACCCACAATAATCAACTTCATGCATCTATTCCTTCAAAAGCCTGGTTAATCGCATCGACAAAAAGTTGCGTCATGCAGAGCGGAATTAAGCCCATTTCTTCGTAGATCGGGGTATTCATCGGCAAAAAAGTCCGAACAAAAACAATTGGCACATGAAAAATATGCTTTGCAATTTGTCCAGCCATGACATTTAAATTTTCTGAATCAGAGACACAAAGTGCAATATCACAAGCGCTCAGATCGGCTTCAGCTAACACGGT
>JAEZVR010000081.1 GCA_023420715.1 Bacillota bacterium
TTGAATAATTCCATGGAGCGCTGATTGGAGACAATGAGGAGCATCACGAGGACAAAGCCGAGCCCACCGCAATATTGCATAAAACTCCGATAGAACAAAAAGGATTGAGGGACAACGGAAACGTCCATGACAGAAAGCCCTGTTGTCGTAAAGCCACTGACGGATTCGAACAGCGCTTGTACAAAGCGAAGCTGGCCCGAAAGTACAAAGGGGAGGGCACCGATCAGAAAACCCCAAATCCACGCAAAGAGCACGATGACGGTGCTCTTGCGATGTTCATCTGGACGATTTGTCGTATAGACGCGATCTGTTCGGAAACATAAGGCATGCAAGATGCCCGCAAAAATCGATAGGCTGCCGGGAATGATAAAAGCAGGTGCCAAAGGCCATTCGTCTGGGAAAAAAGGGAAGATCAACAGCGGAACAAAGATGATGCCACCGATGAGAATCATGAGTTTTCCCAAATTTGAGAGATAGTGCCAGGGTTTTACTTGTCTTTTATCTTCGCTGCGCAAGGGCTGTTTGATCGGCATCATGTTCAACCTCGTTTCAATTGCGCAATCACTTCTTTTTCGCGATTGGGGGTGGTTAAAATTACCAAATGATCGTGAGGTAGCAAGGCTGTATCACCGCGTGGAATGACAATTTGATCGGCTCGCAGGATGGTGCCTAAAATGACATCCCGTGGGAGATTAAGCGCCTGAACTTGACGGTGTGTGGCATAATCATCTGCTTCCAATGTCAATTCCAAAATTTGCACCCGGCCATCTCCAACCGGAATAATACCCGTTATTTCGTCGATTAAGGCATGTTGTTCAATCACGCTGGTGAGGGTTGAGACTGCACAGACCGCGCTGTCGATGCCCATAGCATGAAAGAAGGCGATCTTTTTGGGATCGGATACAAGGGCGACTGTTTTGGTCACACCGAATCTTTTTTTGCACAGCTGACAAATCACGAGATTATCTTCATCTCGAGCGGTTAAGGCGATGGCCATGTCTGCCTGATCAGCGCCGATATCTTCGAGTACAAAGGGCTTTGTCCCATCGCCGCAAAAGACTGAAAAACGACCATCGGCTGCTAAAACGTCACAATCTTTAGGTTCTCGATTGACAATCATGACTTGAAAACCACGACAGACAAGAGAGGCAGCTAAAGCTTGAGCTTTTGTACGCCCTCCGACAAGCAGAATATTACGCATGTTGCACCTCCGGATGCAGAAGTTCTTCTTCGATGGCTTTGGCAGATAAAATGACGGGACAAATGGTTTTGATGCCAAATTCCTCATAAACACAGGCGTGTTCGGGATCGTAAAGACGCGCGATAACTTGTTTAACCTTAAAAAGGTGTTTGGCCATTTGTGCCACCATGATATTGATATTGTCATTATTGGTCACGACAATGAGTTGGGTATTTGGGTTGAGATGAATTTCTTCCAAGACGGCAACGTCGGTTGCGTCGGCCTCTAGCGTTAGTCCGCCATATGCCGGAGAAAGCTTTCGGAAGTGATCCGCTTTTTGATCGATAATGAGCACATTTTTATGCTGTTCTGAAAAGAGATTTGCCAATTGTGCCCCCAGGCGACCACATCCGATGATAACAATGGACCGTTTTTCCATATGACATCCTCCTCTAAGATGCTATTCATTTTAGCACTCGCCCGAAAAAACGGACGAAAAGCGAATGAAAAAAAGCAGAACATTTTTGATTTTGGGTATGTGTTTATGAATTGTCCATGATAAAATAAATTGACCAATTGTGTGAGAGGTGGATATGAAACCAATTGCAATCTTAATGGCAAATGGCACAGAAGAATGCGAGGCTTTGCTCGTTGTGGATTTGCTGCGCCGTGCAGCGATACCGATTCATCTGCTGAGTATTGAAGCGACATCTGCCATTACCTCTTCGCACAATATTGTGATACAAACGGATGCGAGGTTACAGGACAGCCGGCCTGACGATTATTCTGGTGTGATTTTACCAGGTGGTTTACCCGGCACAGAACGGTTGCGGGTACAGCCATTGGTTAAAGCTTTTGTCATGGCTATTGCTCAGCAAAATGGCTTAATTGCCGCCATTTGTGCTGCGCCGACAGTTTTGGCAGATTATGGCCTATTGAGCCGTCAAGCAGCAACCTGTGCGCCGGGTTTTCGCAATCAGTTAACCGGTGCTTTGGTTCAAGCTCGTTCGGTGGTTGTTGCAGAAAATGGCATCATTACCGCAAATGGTTTGGGTAGTGCCATTCCCTTCGCTTTAACGATTATCGAACGGTGCTTAGGCGAAGCAGCAGCTTCGGATATTGCCTTAAAAATTTGCTATCCGCCAGCGTGGTGAGGAGGAGATAATGTGCTTGAATTCTTCAAAACATTCAATAACACTGTTGAACGCCTTGCCCATATTGAGCCAGGCTGCTGGATTAATTTGGCCGATCCAACCCATGAGGAGTTAACGTATATTGAAGAAACCATTCATGTGGATCCGGATTTGCTAAAAGCCGCCCTGGACGAAGAAGAAACCTCACGTATCGAAAGTGAATCGGGTCAAACGCTCATTGTCGTTGACGTGCCGGTGCCCGCTTCAAGTGACACCAATTCCATTTATACCACTGTTCCGCTTGGTATCATCTCCATGAAAGACTATTTTTTGACCATTTGCTTGGAAGATGAGATCTTTTTAGATGACTTTAAGGCCAACCGGATCAAGGATTTCTTTACGCAATTCCGGACGCGTTTTATTTTGCAGATTTTGTTTCGGAATGCAACAAAATATCTACAATATCTTCGGCAGATCGAAAAGGCATCGAATCGTTTTGAGGAAACGATGTCTAGATCACTTAAGAATAAAGAATTGCTCGAATTACTGCGCCTGGAAAAAAGTCTGGTTTATTTTTCAACATCCTTGCGTTCCAATGGGATTGTCCTTGAGCGACTGATGCGCAATGCCAGGATCAAAAATTATCCGGAAGATGAAGAGTTGCTCGAGGATGTTATTATTGAAAACAAGCAGGCGATCGAGATGGCCAATATATATAGCAGTATTTTAAGCAGTACAACAGAGGCTTTTGCTTCCATCATCTCGAATAATCAAAATAATGTGATGAAAGTGTTGACCTCGGTCACCTTAGTCATGGTTATTCCAGAAATTATCGCCGGTCTTTTTGGGATGAATGTGCCGGTGCCTCTATCTGAGCACCCCTACGGTTTTTGGTTAATCATTGGTTTAATTGTGGGGCTTTGCACCTTGCTGATCCTATATTTGAATAAAAAGGACATGTTTTAGGAGACGCGCATATGGGGACCTGGTTTTCGCAAATCATGCAGATGCAGTGGCTAGGCCGCTCACTCGCGCATTGGTTGCGTTTGGTTGTCGGTCTACTTGGGGTGCTGGTGCTCGCCATCCTGCTCTATCTTGGTCTTCGTTTGCTTATTCACAAAGTTTTTAAGCGGTTTGGTCGTTCGGTGCACCAATTGGAAAGACCGTTAAAACAATCCATTCGCTGTCTAGCTTACGCAATCTCGGCACATCTGATTCGAGAAGCTGTCCGGTCAAATCATCACATGGATGCGGTGCTCGATCATTTTTGTCGATCCTTTTATGTGCTGGCGATTTCAGTTGCTTTGGCAACTTTATTGCCGGCTTTTGTCAATCTTTTGGGTCGCCAGTCTGCTAAAAGGCAAAATGATGCCTATCATTCGACGGTTGGGCATTATTTTGCGATTATCATCCGTTGCATCATTTGCCTATTCGCGATTTTGGCGATTTTGGCCATTTGGGGCGTTAATATTTCTGGTTTATTAGCCGGTGTGGGTATTGGCGGATTGGCCCTATCTCTGGCTGCAAAGGACACCTTATCGAATCTGATTGGGGGCATGACCATTATTTTAGATCGACCCTTTGCGATTGGGGATTATATTCAATTGGAAAGCAATGAAGGCACAGTTGAAGCCATTGGTTTTCGATCGACAAAATTGCGCACATCCGAAACGTCGTTGATCATTTTGCCGAATAACAAGGTCGTCAGTGAAGCCGTGGTGAATATTAGCCGTCTTCAGTTAAGGCGGATTTCGATTCTTTGGTCCATTCATGCCCAAACACCATCTGAAAAAATTTCAGCCTTACTCGAGAAAATCCGGCATGCTTTTAAGCCGGAGGATCGCTTGCAATTGAGTCTGGAAGGCTTAGATGGCGCAAAGCTGACCATTTTGATGCGGTTTTACAGATCGAATACGCAATACGATGACGGATTAAACTGCAAAACCCAGTGGATGATTCAGCTCAAAGCCTGGTGCGAAGCATTGGAGATCGAAACACAGGCCCTACCCTTTGCAGTTGATCTCAACCTGTCTCCATGCGGACCTGTTGAGTGATGATGGGATAATCGGTCAAAAATACAGCAGATGTTGAGGAGGTGACTATGGCTCAAATCGTATCCTTAGGGGAAACCATTGTTGATTTAACAGCGGTTGGCTTTTCGAATGAAGGTCATCAATTGTATGAAGAAAACGCAGGTGGATCTGCCTCCGTGGTTGCTGTTACTGCTCAGGCATTCGGGGCACAAACTGCTTTAATTGGTAAGGTTGGTGCAGATTTATTTGGTGATCGTTTGGAACAGGCCATTCGCAAAACGGGTGTTGAAACACAGTCGCTGATTTTTGATCCAGAAGCACATACGACCTTGTGTTTTGTCACCCTAGATGAAGTCGGTCGTCCGCAATACCAATTTGTGCGCAAACCGGGTGCGGATACTTTGCTGGAAATTGGAGAATTATCGTTCGATACCATCGAAGAGGCAACAGTGTTGCACGTCAGTGGCATGGCTTTGACCCAGGATCCGATTCGACAAGCGGCGAGAACAGCGGCGCAGGTGGCTCAAGAGGCAGGCACGCTGGTTTCGATTGATCCAAATTACCGAGAACATGTGTGGGCTTCGCCTGCCGCATTCAGAGCGCATACACTTAATTTTATGACCATGGCCCAGTTGGCTTTTATGGATGAAGATGAGCTTTTCTTGCTCACGCAAACGGATACGGTTCAGGCAGGAGTGGCTTATTTGCTTGACCGCGGATTACGGATCGTCGTGGTACGTCAAGCGGATCATCAGACCTTTGTCCAGTGTCAAAACGGTGATCTGGCGGTGGTACAGCCACAACTCGAATGTTTGGATCAGACGGGTGCCGGTGCAATTTTTATTGGGGCTTTTTTGGCTGGATTTGTTAAACATGGCGGGCATTTAGATCTCGCTTTGTCCCAAATTGAGGGGATTACCCGAATGGCTAATTTGGCATCGGCATTAAGCACGACCAAACGCGGTAGTTTGGCTGCTGTGCCAAAAGCTCAACAGGTTCAAGAAGTACTTAATCAGACAGTGTTGATTTAAAGGAAAGGAGATCTTATGGGTCAGACAGTTTTAGTCACAGGAGGTGCCGGTTATATTGGCTCCCATACATTGATTGCTTTGGTGGAGGCCGGGCATCAACCGATTGTGGTGGATGATTTTAGTAATAGTCATCCGAAGGCGATTGAGCGCGTGGCAGCATTGGTCGGTCAAACGATACCTTGCTATGCCATTGATGTCTGTGACGAGGTTGCATTAAACCAAGTTTTTGAGACACATTCAATCGACGCCGTGATTCACTTCGCCGGATTTAAGGCAGTGGGCGAGTCTGTACAAAAACCGATTGAATATTATCAGAATAATTTACAGAGCACCTTGGTCTTGGCAAAGGTTATGCTGGCTCATCAGGTTAAACGTTTTGTCTTTAGTTCTTCAGCCACCGTTTATGGTATTCCTGAATCGGTGCCCATGTCTGAAGATTTTCCGCTTTCCTGCACCAATCCATATGGCTGGACAAAGTTGATGAACGAACAAATTTTAAGAGATATTGCTGCGGCAAACCCCGGCTTCTCAGTTATTCTATTGAGATATTTTAATCCGATTGGTGCGCATCCTTCTGGGCAGATTGGGGAAGACCCAAATGGTGTGCCAAATAATTTGATGCCCTATATTGCTAAAGTGGCGATTGGTGAACTCAAACAACTCAATATTTTTGGGGATGATTATGAGACTAAAGATGGCACAGGGGTACGGGACTATATCCACGTGGTAGATTTGGCAGAAGGCCATGTGGCTGCTTTGAATTATTTAATGGATCATCCAGGTGTAGAAGCGATTAACCTCGGAACAGGCGTCGGTTATAGCGTTAAAGAAATCAAAGAAACCTTTGAACGCGTCAATGGGGTCCGCATTCCTGCGGTCATTGCGCCTCGTCGTCCAGGTGATATTGCGACAAGTTATGCAGACCCTAAAAAAGCAAAGGCCTTACTGGGCTGGGAAAGTCGAATGACACTGGAAGATATGTGTCGAGATGTGTATCGTTGGCAGACGAATTATCCAAAGGGTTATCGGGATTAAGTTAAGCCAAAACGTGTCGAACACCTCAGTTTTAACTGGGGTGTTTTCTTGATTTTTTGAAAAGAAAAAAATAGAATTTACACTATGTTTACACATTTAAAGGAGAATGGTTATGGGGAGAAAAAGGTTTAATCTGAAACGACTCATGGCAACTGGTTTGGCCAGTCTATTGGCGGTGACCTCGTTTGGCCTGATCAATATTAAGCTTCAGGCGGAAGAACAGCCTGCAGTGACGACTCGTTTCGGTATTGAAACATTGGATTTACAGCCGATTCGCTACTATGCATTTCCAAAATCTGATCAAGTGACCTATGGAACAGATTATTATAAGTACGGTGCTGGTATGAATCTGACTTGGGCTTTGCCACCCGAAGTCAAAGAAAATGATTATTTTACATTGAAGTTGCCCAGAGAAATTAATGTTGATACGGCACCGAGCAAGAGTAAAGTATTCTTTACAATTAAGGATCAAGATAATCCCGGACAGGTTATTTTGAATGTTTACTTCGATCATCGTGATGGCGAAAACGATGTCTTGAAGTTTGTGGCAACAAAGTATGCAGAAGAAAAAGCGGGTGGCACCAGAGCATACAAGGGGACGGCAGTTATTGGTTCGGAGATTCCTGCGAATAAGATCAAATCAATCTGGGATCTAGAAGAGGCGCTTAATCATCCAGGCGATTATAATATCCCAAGAACCAATATTGATCGCGGTCAAAAATATTATCAGGGCTTTAGACCCAATTACGAATATTTTAATGATGCGCCGGTAAACGGAGATCTGAGCTCCCATCGTAAAACATTGACTTATGAAACCCAGTACATGGAGGGTAAGGCTTTTACGATTCAAGATGAAACTTCGGTCAGCTATAAGTCTCAGCTCTTTTATGATGGCTATCGCTATACCCGTTTTGGTGATTTGATGTTACAGCCAATACGAGAAGATGAAGATTCGATCACCTTTATGATTTTGTATAACGTTGCCGGAACTGGCCAGGCTGCTGGTAAGGTGACAAAAGAATTCTTCATCAATAATACTGGTTTTGCCCAGTATAGTGGCTATCGTCAATTGCCAGGGAATTTAACCCCTTATAATGGTAGCTATACCAATTCTATGGAAATGTGGAAGGCAAGACCCGGACAGGGCACGCCAGCACCAAAGGACCGAGAAGCCGTTCCAGCATCTTCTCTGAATGAACAGACCCAATCGACCCCGAATCCAGGCACGCGTATCTACAGCTCCAAGTTCACTTTCCCCGATGATGACAATACGTATTTTATTAAACTGAAGATGCGTAAACATGATAATTTGGTTAAAACACCGTCGGGAAAAGATGGCTGGTTTATGGCGCTTTTCCAAAATCGCAGCATCCGCCGTTATTTGGTGGAAGACTTCTATCACGGCACAACCGGTGACGGTACAGCTGTTTTATCCGTTGCACCAAAAGAAGAATTTGTGCAAACGCCTTTGTCTATCCGTAAAGTGGATGAGAAGGGTGCTGTCTTAAAGAGCGGTGAAGTGGTTTTCTTGCTCTACGATAAGGGAACCAAGTATTCTGTTACAAAATCCTTAAATGAATCTGGTGAAGCTGTCTTTAATGGGCTCTTCTTAAATCACAGCTATCAATTGATGGAAACCCAGGGTGCACCAGGATATGTACAATTCCCGGAGCCCTTAGATCTTGAGGTGGACGGTCAGGGAAATATTACGTTCACAAAGCCAGGCAATACCATTAAACCGCGCACAGATGCGGGTTCGGCAAATGCCTATTCTTTTGATTTTGTGAACCATAAAAATCTTCCCGTAGAAAAAGTTGGCTATTTTAAGGTCGACCATAAATTCTATGACAGCATGACGGATTTGAATGCTCAACAGAATGAAGCACATCAAATACTTGGTACCGAAACCAGTGGACCAGTCACGCAAACCTATACAGCTACCCAACCTGAAACCTATCAAGACTATCGCTTGGTTCGCATTGTGCGCTCTGACGAGAATCATATTGCTTTAGGTGAGGATCAGCGCTCCACCAAAGCCGGCAATTATGTCGCCGACACACATTTAAATGTCACTTATTTGTATGTCAAGCCAGGTGTTTTTAATGAAGTGCACTTGTATTTTGAGACTCAAGAAAAAGCACAATCTGGTGTTGAAGCACAGGCTGTGGATAAGGCTACAAATCCGCGCACCACGGATGCGCAAAAAGGTTTGGCAGAGGATACATTTACCTCGCAAAAGCAAAGCAAGGCGGGCTATACCTATTTGCGTGCGGTATCCGATGTTCCAGCTGTACAGCCGAATGCAAATGGGGATCCGATGACAGGACACTTTATTCCTGGCACAACGATTACCCATACTTATTACTATTATCAGACACCGCAGCCAAAGGGCACCTTCAAGGTGATTCATAAATATTACGATTCGCAAGAAGCCTTAGCAGCAGGGCAGCCCGTTGCGCATGAAACACAGGGCGAAAACAGCTCTGGTACGGCAACGGAATCCTATGGTTCAAGCCAAAAAATTGAAACCGATGGCTATACCTTTGTGCGTGTGGATCGCTCCCACGAAGCGAACATTCAGCTCGGTGGTGATGGTCAGTCCACCGTTGCAGGTCATTATGTACCGAATGAAAACTTGGTTGTCACCTATCATTATTTAAAAGAGACGACAGAACCGAATCCACCAGTTCCAGATCCGCCTCAGCCACCAAGCGTTCAAAAAGGAAGCTTCGTTGTCGTTCACCGGTATTATGATACCGTCGAATCACTCGAAAATAACGAAGAACCTGTGCGGAAAACAACGGAAGAAAAAACCGAAGGCACTGAAGCAGAAGAATTTAAGGGTTCAAGTCCGAAGACGGATAAGGACTATGGCTTTGTAAAAGTGGTTCGTTCGCATCCGAATGATATTCCTGAAGGTGCAGACAAGCGCAGCACGACACCGGGTCACTATGTGCCAAACACGGATTTGGTGGTCACTTATTACTATTTGAAATTAGGGCAATTTAAAGAAGTCCATCGTTATTACGAGAGCAAGGAAGCTGCAGATGCGGGTGGTACACCAAAAACAGAAGCGGTGAATCCTCGGACGCAGTCTCAGAATCAGTCTGGTCTAAATACGGCGCAATATCGGTCAGAAAAATCGATGCGTGAGGGTTATGACTATTATCTCTCTAGAACAGATACGCCCGAGAGACCTACTGATCCGGCTGGAAATACTGTCCAGGGGGCCTTCATTCCTGGCAAAATTATCACGCACACGTACATTTATTATCGGACACCTGAACCGAAAGGGACTTTTAAAGTTGTCCATAAGTATTATGATACCCAGGAGGCTTTAGAAGCAGGGCAGCCGGTTGCAAAAGAAACAAAGGGGGAAGATAGTTCCGGATCGTCAAAGGAATCCTATGGTTCAAGTCAGAAAATCGAAACAGAGGGCTATACTTTCGTCCGCGTTGATCGTTCTAACCCGACTGCGATTCGATTAGGTGTGGATGAGTCATCCACCCTCACAGGTCATTATGTGCCGGGTGAGGATTTGGAAGTGGTGTATCACTATGTGAAGTCGACACCGAACCCTGAAGAACCTACTCCAGGTGAGCCGACTAATCCAGGTGGCGAGGATCCGAAGAATCCAGGCGGTGAGGATCCGAAGAACCCAGGTGGTGAGGATCCGAAGAACCCAGGCGGTGAGGATCCGAAGAACCCAGGCGGTGAGGATCCG
>JAEZVR010000004.1 GCA_023420715.1 Bacillota bacterium
ATCGTACAGTGAGCGGATGGCCTCGTTTGTGCTGATCGGTCAAGTTTGGCAAGATGAAATGAAACATGAGAGGATACAAATACTAGAAACGAGCTAGGGAGGTTGCAGCATCTCGCCGAACATTAGCGGGTCAGAAATACTAATGTCTTTAAGGTCTGCTGTCGTTTGTTGGTTCATCGATAATGTCTAGCAGGACGTATGATATTCTGTGAAAACTAACTAGAAAAAGCAATCATAATGATTGCTTTTTTATTTGCAATAATACGTATTGATCAGTCTGTTTATGTTCATTGCTGGGATAGGTTTTGGTCAATGGCATCTCAAGCGCCGACTTGAAAAAGTGATTGAGACCGCGACTGAAAAAGAACGAGAAACGGAAGCGTGTCTTGATAAACCGGTTGCGGAACGGTAAAATAATAAAACTAGAAATGAGCTAGTTGTGGATGTAGAACCACACCGCACTGAGCGGGTCAGAAATTCTCAGGAAAGACTACCGAGCGATCCAAAAGGATCGACGACCAGAATGAGCTGGGGGGGTTGCAGCATCTCGCCGGGATCTAGCGGGTCCGAAATACTAGGTCGGTAAAGGTCTGCTGTCGTTTGTGCTTATCGATAAAGTCTAGCAGGACGCTTGATATTCTGTGAAAGCGCAAGGCGTCATTGGGAAACCAATGGCGCTTTTTTATTAGAAAAGATGATGTTTTTATATCCGAATGATAAAAGAATCCATTAGGTTAAGAAGGTGAGCATTCACCTTCTTTTTTATTATTGAAAGGAGAAAAGGGATGGTTGAAACCTATAAAGCCTATAAAACACTGAAACAATTTAGTGTTTACCATGGTAGATGCGTTCGTCTTCATTTTAAGGATCCAATCTTAAGAATGGATATTTTTCTGAATAAATGGTCTATTCCACATTTATTAGGATTGCAATATATGTATCAACTCTATAGAAAGAACAACAATATCAGGTATCTTGATAAAAATGATCGCTATGTATCAGGCAGTGATATTTTTGCTTTGGTGTACAGAAAACTTAGTGATCAGAAGATTCTCGAATGTGTCCGGAAACATAATCCTGATCAAGCAAAATCAGTGCAAGACCGTATTGAAAGTTTTTCACTGTTTATGGAAAAGCTTGAAGAAGGATATCTGGTGTCAAATCTAAAAGCTAAGTCCTTTGGTGGTAAAGTGAGTCATTTTGTAATTGAGATGTCAGATGGTGTCTATAGTCATTTAGGTATTAAACGTGAAGTTGATGGCGATCACCTGGTGTCATTTAAGAAAGGAGGAACACGGCTAATCACGTATTTTCAACGTGGAGATAATCGATACTTTTCTGGATCAAATACTAAAATCAATATCGTCGGCATCGAAATTTATGACGAAAAACATCAGACCTATTTGCCATTCTCATTCAATCGAGAAAGTCCCTTTTCGTTAGAACATCATAAAAAGGTATCTCTTACGGATCAAATTTTGGCATGGTTCCATGATCCCGATTATACAGTTGAGCAGCGACAAGTTTTATATCAGGGCAGATTAAACGGTTTATCTGATGAACAAATTGCTGCCTATGCTGATTCAAATGTTGACTACAAAGATATGCATGAAGCTCGTCAAGCTCTTGAACGTGGCACAAGTATTGAGACAGTTCGCAATTTTCTTCGACAGTCTAAACGAGTGGAAATTTGAAGAGAAAGTGATTGATCGTGCCCTAGATACGACGTTATTGTATGCTAAAAAACCAACATTGCAATATATGAATCGGATCTTGGAAAATTTGATGCACATGGAGTTTAGACAACAGAAGATTTGTTAAAAAATGCTCATGTATTGAAACGTGTTCAGTGGCGTGTGGGTGCGATATATTTTTCTAAAAAATAATATAAAAAAGCCGAGGATTTTCCTCAGCTTTGGTATTGGTGGAGATAAGCGGGATCGAACCGCTGACCTCTTGAATGCCATTCAAGCGCTCTCCCATCTGAGCTATACCCCCAAACTACGTCACATTATAGAGGCATGGTACCTCAGTGTCAAGCATTTTGCCGCTTTTGCCGGATCAAGTCACTGAGCGACAAAGACAGGATGATGATTTTTGTCGACCGCAATTTGAGCACAATAAAAGTGTCTGATATAATTTAAATATAAATATTCACACATGAGGAGGTCGTGATGAACAAAGCAGAAAAATTTTATCCATTGCACACAGAAAAAGCTGAAGAAAATCCAATCGAGACCTTAGACGAAGTTCATGTGGCCTCTCCATATGATAGCCGGGTAAACGATCTGGATTCGCAGTCTTTTGACGATCAGGCACAAGATTTTCAAGCGCTTTCCCCTGAGGAAATCGAACAACAAAAAGAATAATCATGCCATTTGAGAAACCGCCCGTCTTTGTATAGACGGGCGGTTTTTGCTTCCTTTAAAATGATAAGCGTAAGTGGCATTCGTTTAAGGAGGTAGCACATGCTCGGAAAATTTATGTATCATAACCCAACTGCATTATATTTCGGTGAGGGTTCGATCAGTAATCTTGATAAAGAATTGCCAAAATACGGCTCCCGTGTTGTTCTGGTATACGGCGGGGGATCGATCAAGAAAAGTGGTTTGTATCAACAAGTGTTGGATATTCTAAAAAAACATCAAAAAGTTGTGGCTGAAATTAGCGGTGTGATGTCCAACCCAACGTTAGATAAAGTTTATGAAGGGATCGAAATTGCCCGTCAACATCAGGTAGATTTCTTTTTAGCAGTGGGTGGAGGTTCTGTCTGCGATTACACGAAGGCAGTCGCCATTTCAGTACATTGTGACGAAGATCCTTGGGAATTATATTATAAAAAATTTAAAGAACCCACATGTCCAGTTGTGCCATTGGGCTGTATTTTGACGATGGCGGGCACGGGATCGGAAATGAATGCTGGTGCTGTTATTACCAATACGAAGACCAAACAAAAAATTGGGCATGTCTTTACACATCCAGATGTTAAACCCAAATTTTCGATCTTAGATCCGACCTACACATATACCTTACCAGAAGATCAGATGGTATCTGGTATTTATGATATGTTCTGCCATATTTGTGAGCAGTATTTTTCGAATGAGGATGACAATACATCGGACTATTTGGCAGAAGGTTTAATGCGCTCCATTATTCATTCTGGATTAATTGCCAAAGCAGAGCCGACCAATTATGAAGCTCGGAGCAATTTGATGTGGTCGGCCACCTGGGCATTGAATACCCTGCTTTCTAGAGGTAAACGCACAGATTGGATGGTCCATATGATTGGGCAAGCTGTTGGCGGCTTTACAAATGCACCGCACGGCTTGACTTTATCGGCGGTGACCTTGCCATATTATCGACTCATTTTAAACGATGGATTGGCCAAGTTTAAGCGTTTTGCAATCGAAGTATGGCGTGTCGATCCAACAGGGAAAACAGATGAAGCGATTGCTCAGGAAGGATTATGTGCGTTAGAAAACTGGATGCGTCAGTTGGGGGTTGCCTTGTCGATTCGAGACTTTGGTGTCACATCAGCCGATTTGCCTTTGATCGCTCAAAACACAATTATCTTAAAAGGCGGTTATCGCATCTTAACCAAAGATGAGATCCTCCATGTTCTGACGGAAAGCTTGCAAACCGAAAATCAATGATGCAGATGAATTCTGATGCGGGGTGTGTCCGGCGGTTATTACCATCTCCATTGGGCACCATAAGCTTGGCTGCAAATGCAGGGGGACTCACCCGCGTATCGTTTTTGGAAGATGACTTATTGGGGTATTGCGAATTAAATGGCCGAACCCAAACAGCTGGCTGTCAAGCAAATGACTTTTTGACTGAGGCCTGTGCATGGTTAGATGCATTTTTGGCAGGGGATCAGCGAAGCTTATCTTGTCCGATAAACTTAGAGGGAACGCCTTTTCAACAACTGGTCTGGGAAGTGGTTCGGCAAATTCCCTTTGGGCAGGTTCGCACTTATGGACAGATTGCGGATGAAATTGCACAAATCCGTGGTAAAAGACCTGCACCCCGTGCCGTCGGGCAGGCGGTGGCGAAAAATCCGATTTTGCTGTTTGTGCCTTGCCATAGAGTGGTTCTTCAAAACGGTCGGATTGGAGGTTATGCTGGCGGTATTGCGCGGAAGCAATGGTTATTAAGCTTAGAAAAAGGCTGAACAATTCTGTTCAGCCTTTTTGGTTAATGCACAGGACAATAGGTTGTTGGCGTAAGCGGCGAATTGGCTTCGAAATATTCCGTTATTGTATTTCCGCTTCCGCACCCGGGTTTTGCCAACTGGCCAGATCGTATACAGATGCGAAGTGGCACAATACCACTTGGTTGAGTCCAATCAGCTGGCGGTTTGTTGGCATGAACTTGTTTCATGGCATCAAACCAGATACGTACGGCACCGGGACCATCTGGGGTTATAACAGACGTTTTACTAATCCGATTATCGTAGCCGTACCAGACAGCGCCTGTGTAATATGGGGTAAATCCACAAAACCATTTGTCGACATCTTCATCAGATGTACCAGTTTTGCCTGCTGTACCAATGCGCTGACCAGCGGCGTTGCTCAAGGCACTAAACCCATATCCATAGGCAGAACCTTCATATGGAAAACTAGATGTTCGACCTAAAACAGTTTCTTCAAGCACTTTGGTCATCATAAAGGCGATGGTGGGTCGATAGACCTGTTTAGGCACTGCTGTATTTTCAAGCAAAATGTTGCCTTGCGCTTCTTCGACGCGTGTATAGGCATAATGGGGTTTATAAATACCGCCATTTGGGAAAACCGAAAAGGCAGAAGCAATTTCCAGGGGAGACATGCCTGTGCCATAGGCACCGACAGCCATGGCCATACGTGCTGGATCTTTTGTGCGATCAATACCCACTTCTTTTAAATAGAGTTTTGAATTGGCAAAGCCAATGGTTTGAAGGACAAGGGCTGCCGGAACGTTATTGGAAATCTTAACGGCATTGCGCAAGGTCATTTTACCGCGATATGAAGGATAATAGGCATTTTTAGGATAGGGTTCATTTGGATTATCCGGATCCAAAAAGACCTTTTTATCATCGAGAATTGTGGCCCCCGTGACACGGTTCAATTCCATTGCAGGGGCATAGATGTTGATGGGTTTGGTTACTGAACCAGGTTGGCGTTGCGTATCTGTTGCACGGTTGAACGAGAAATTCGTTTTTTTAGTGCCGTAGCCACCTTGCATTGCGGCAATTGCGCCAGTTTGGTTATTGATGACAGCCATGCCGGCTTCAGGAAATTCTGGCAAATCTTTAATTCGATCATAATTGGCTGAAAATAATTCTCGTTTCTGGAAGGTTGTGTCCAAAGCAGATTGGACACTCGGTTCCATGGTTGAATAAATCTTTACACCGCTGTTCATGATAATTTGCCGTGCAAGATCTTCGCTGTAGTCATTTTGTTTCTTTAAGTCCTGGATGACCTGATTGATGACATATTCTGTAAAATAACTGTTAATTTCGGTAGATGCACTTGGGATAGGATCTTTGTGGAAAATTAAGTTGGCATTTAAGGCTTCATGATATTGTTCGTCTGTAATTCGCCCCAGTTCATGCATTTTACTGAGCACAATTCGTTGTCGGCGTAGACCATTGCGCCGCCCATATTCTGTGAGTGGATTGTAATTAGATGGACTTTTTGGAATACCCGCCAAATAAGCGCATTCAGCCAAATTGAGTTCAGACGCTGGTTTGCCAAAATAGGCTCTAGCGGCACTTTCGACGCCAACATAGGAGTTGGCCATCGGCACCAAATTAAGATACAGTTCCATGATTTCCCATTTGGTGAGCTGCTTGTTCAACATGTAGGCTCTATACCATTCTTGAACTTTTCGCTGCGCACTGCGTTGATTATTTCCGGTGATGAGCTTAACGGTTTGTTGCGTGATGGTAGAACCGCCGTGAGTGGCTTCGCCACGATTGGTTAAAGCGGAAACCACAGCACTGAGGATACGCTTGGGATCGATGCCCATATTTGTTTCGAATCGCTCATCTTCGATTGCAATAAAGGCATCGTCCAAATAGGTGTCTTGAACATCTTTATAGGGGACATAAATGCGATCGACATTGTCTTTCCCGGTGAATTTTGTCATCACATTGCCTTCTGAATCATAAATGAAAGTTGTTTGCGTACCTGCCCTGAGCAAATCGGTTGGCAGTGGTGTTGTGGTCGCAATATAGCCAAATAAGGTACCAACCCCAATGCCAGCGATTAAAAAAGTGACAGAAATGAGGAAAATGCACAATATCCGCACGAATACAGAAAAGGGGCGGATGAGGATATCTGATAGATTCATTTTATAGGCATTGCGCGTAGGCTTGCCCTTGGCATATTTGCGTAAATTATGATGCAATCTGGCTAAATTCATATCCAGATCAGAGTGCGCTTGGTTGCGGGAATTAGATTTTGGCTTGTTTGAATGACCCAAATGGGTCTTTTGAGATGCCGGTTGACGATAGGCTCGTGCAACAGGGGCTGTTTGTTCGTTCGCCCTTGGCGATTTTGGTTTATCTTGAGACATCTATCGACCTTTCAAATACAAGAACTAGATCATCTACAAAGATCATTCTATGGCTATAGATAGTTTATTATATTAAAGTTTAAAAATAGTTCGCAAGCAATTGAACAATTTGAATGATGTATAATAAATCCAGAATAACCATTGAAGCGGAGATGTTCTTCAATGGTATAAAGAGGGCTTATGTATACCATTCAACAGTATGATCATCCAAGTCATTTGGATGAAGCCGCTCAACTGATCCAAAAAAGAGGAACCGCCGTTGTTGCAGGTGGCATTTGGCTCAGATTGGGTAGGCGGCGCATTGCACGTGCAATCGATTTATCTCATTTGGGGCTGGATCAAATTCAAGAAACGGCAGATGAATGGACGATTGGATCAATGGTCAGTTTGCGTACGTTAGAGTGTCACAGTGGTTTTAATCGATCGGTTGGAGATGCTTATCGAGAGGCTGTCTCGGGTATTGTTGGTATTCAATTGCGCAATGCGGCAACTGTGGGAGGTAGTGTTTGGAGTCGTTTTGGATTTTCAGACCTGATCTCTTTTTTATTGCTTGCAGATGCAGATCTAACCTTCCAACTGGCTGGTCGATGTTCTCTGATGGATTTTTTAAGCTGGCCAAGAAGTAGACGTGATATTCTGACACAAGTGCATATCAAAAAGTCGATTGCGCCAATGGCATACGACAGCATTCGTTTAGAAGCGGCCGATTTACCAGTTCTAAATGGTGGTGTGGCGGATTTAACAGATCAGGCACAAATCGAAAAAGGCAGTTATCAATTTCGGTTGGTTTTAGGCGCTCGGCCTGGGATTGCAACTCAAAAAATCTGGTCTATTTCTTGTGAAACAATGCAAAAGTGGGAAAACCTTGATGCAGCTGTTTTGGATCGGACCTTAAACGAGGTGTTTAGAGATGTGATTTTGGACTGGACTTTTGGCACGAATTTGAGAGGTTCTGCATCCTATCGTCAAGCTCTAGGAGTACAGCTGTTTAAGCGTTGTTTTCTCAAACTGCGTTTTTCCGAAAAATATCTGGAAACAGCTTTGGAACAACCAGTTTTTTCCGATCAATTTGTGGGAGGTAAAGACTGATGGATGTTCAGTTTGAACTCAATGGGCACCGTGTTCAAACCACAGTTAGACCAGATGAAACCTTGTTCGAAACGTTGCGCCGGCTCGGGTGTTCCAGTGTTAAATGCGGATGTGATACAACGAATTGCGGCCTTTGTACAGTTTTTGTAGATGATTTGGCAACCTTATCTTGCGCTTATCCTGCGCCTCGGATTCATCAGCATTGCGTCAAAACTTTGGAGTTTTTTGAACAAGAGGCCCTGGCATTTGGGGCATTTTTGGCAGATCAGGGAGCAGATCAATGTGGTTTTTGTAATCCGGGAATGATTATGTGCCTGTTTGCTTTAGAGCAGGATCTTAAATTACAACCAGGCGATCCCTTGCCTTCGGCGGCAGATATTCGTCAATATTTGGCGGGCAATTTATGTCGTTGTTCGGGCTATGTTGGGCAAACGCGCGCGATTCAGGCTTATTTGACACATAAATATGGTTTGTGTCCGAGTGGAGGGCGTCAAGATGAATCAAAATGAAAGTGCCCAAAAATCCTTCTTGCAAGTTAATCAGCCCGTCAGAAAAATTGACTACCAGGCCTTAGTAACTGGAAAACCGGTTTATACGGCAGATCTCATGCCTTCGGATTGCTTGGTTGTGAAATTGCTTCGTTCGCCGCATGCTTTTGCAAGAGTGCTTCAGGTGCATGCCGAAAAAGCCAAAGCCTTGCCAGGGATTGTTTGTGTGCTTACGCATCAAGATGTGCCTGCTATTCGTTTTACCAATGCTGGACAGTCTTATCCAGAACCTTCGCCTTACGATCGGCGCATCCTAGATGAGTGGGTAAGGTATGTCGGCGATCCAGTTGCCATTGTTGCTGGCGAAAATGCCCAGGTGGTACAGAAGGCGCTTAAACTGATAAAGGTTGACTACGAAGTGTTGACCCCTATTTTAGATGCTGGGGAAGCTTTGGATCATGAGGTGGTGATTCACCCGGAAACAGATTTGGTTTTTCCCCTTGATTTTGTAGCGGGTGATGCCAAGCGCAATTTGGTCTCGCATGCACAAACCGCTTCGGGCGATGTCTCAGCCGTTTTGCAGGATTGCGATGAAGTGGTGGAAGCGGTCTATCAGACGCAGGCTTGTCAACAAGCGATGATGGAGCCTTTTGGGACCTATAGTTATATTGACCAATACAATCGGCTCACGTTGGTCTCGTCTACGCAGATTCCATTTCATGTCCGTCGGATTATTGCGCGAGCCCTAGATCGACCGATTCAATCTGTTCGTGTCATTAAGCCTAGAATTGGCGGCGGTTTTGGGGCAAAGCAAACAGCTGTATGTGAAGTTTATCCAGCGATTGTTACCCAGATAACTGGAAAAAAAGCGGGCCTCATTTTTACGCGTGAGGAATGCATGATGGCCTCCACGCCGCGTCATCCGATGCGCATGACCGTTCGCATTGGCGCTACAAAGGATGGCATCATTCAGGCCATTGATTTACACACCTTGTCGGATAGCGGTGCGTATGGGGAACACGGACCGACGACGGTTGGTTTGTCGGGTCATAAGAGCCTGTCCCTATATCCGAAGGTAAAAGCATGGCGGTTTGATTTTGATGTCGTTTACACCAATAAGATGGCGAGCGGTGCTTATCGTGGTTATGGCGCCACACAAGGCCTGTTTGCCATTGAATCTGCCGTAGATGAATTAGCGCATCGTTTGGGGATGGATCCGGCGGCATTGCGTTTTAAAAATATGGTGGAAGTGGGCGATGATCCTGAAACATTTGAAGGTGGCCCAATTAACAGTTGTCGCTTGGCAGATTGTCTTAAAACAGTTATGGAACGCATTGGCTGGACGCCAGGAAAACTTCGTCAGGTTTTGCCAAATGGTCATATTCGCGCATTAGGCTGTGCACTCGCAATGCAGGGCAGTGGTATTGCAAAGCTTGACACGGCTACGACCCGTTTGTCACTTCAGGAAGATGGCAGTTATTTGCTCATGATTGGCGCAACAGATATGGGTACGGGCTGTGACACGATTTTAGCGCAAATGGCGGCTGAGGCACTCAACTGTTCTGTGACAGATATTACGGTGCATGGTGTCGATACAGATGTGTCTCCCTATGATAAGGGCTCATATGCATCGTCGACAACATATGTCACCGGAAATGCACTACTAAAGACAGCCGATTTAATCCGTCAAAAAATCCTTGATTTTGCGGCGTCTACAACAGGAATCTCTGCTGCAGAATTATCCTTGGCGGGGCGCTATGTGGTCGACTGTCAAGGCAACAGGATTATATCGTTGGCAGAATTAGGTAATGCGGCTTTGGTGGGCAGTAGCGAAACCTTGATGGCACAGGCTGCTTTTTCCTCTCCGCTGTCGCCGCCGCCATTTATGGCAGGGGCGTGCGAAATTGATGTCGATCCGCAAACCGGCATGGTTAAAGTTGTAAAATATGCGGCGGCTGTGGATTGTGGCACGGTTATTAATCCAAATCTGGCGCGCGTTCAAACAGAGGGTGGTATTCTGCAAGCGATTGGCATGGCGCTTTACGAAAAGGTTGCCCATAGCGACCGTGGTGTTACGCAATCAAATTCTTTTTTGCAATACAAAATTCCCAATCGTCTGGATGCCCCCTATATTGATGTTGTCTATAATGCTTCTTATGAACCGAATGGACCTTTTGGGGCAAAATCGATCGGAGAGCTGGTGATCGATACCCCGGCGCCGGCCATCGCCAATGCCATCCAAAATGCAACGGGGGTTCGGTTGCGTCAACTGCCGATGATGCCAGAAGATCTCTATCGGCAATTGCATCAGGATACAATGAATGAAGGTGAATAAAATGACTGCTAAACCCGTACAATCACAGGATCAGACCCAGGTGAATCCGCAGAGATCTTCAATGGTTGAGGCAAGTGAACAGCGTCAAATCTATCGCATCGCATTTTTGTCAAATCTCGTTGCCGTTGCGGTTGTGGCGGTTATCATTTGTTTGTTGACCCCTGCACCAACACGCTGGTATGTTTTGGCTTTTTCGCTTGTTTTTATTCTGGTGAATAGCGTCTTGATGAGTTTTGTTTTAATGCGTATTCGTAAAAAATATCCATTGCCTCAAGCATCTGAAGATATGGCTACAGCTGAAGCACAAGACGCTCAAGCCGCTGATATGCTGGAAAAAAAGTGATCGTTTGGTGTTGGTTGTTCATCCATGCATTTTATTGTTTTTGATTTGGAGTGGAATACACCGCTTGCTAAAGATCGCCGAGCTCAGCTGATTAAACACGCATTGCCCGAGGAAATTACCCAGATTGGTGCGGTAAAACTTGCGTGTGATGGCGAGATTTTAGATGTATTTGAAGCGCATATTCGACCACAGGTGTATCCGAAGTTAAATCCCAGAATTCGAGCCTTGACGAACCAAGATTGGCAGTGGCAGAAAAAAGAAGGCGAACCCTTTGTCGCAGCCTATAAACGTTTTATTGCATGGGCTGGAGAAGAGGCTGTTTTTTGTTCATGGTCGGATAGTGATTTATATCCATTGAGACATTGCTTGGCATTTTATCATTTACTGGATCAATTACCGCGGTCATATGTGGATCTGCAGCGATTGTTTCATTTAAAAATGGATCCTAAGGAAAATCAGCGCAGTTTGAGCTATGCCTGTGCCTATTTGAATATTGAGATGAACCAAGACCAACATCATGCACTTCATGATGCGCACTATGCGGCATCTGTCTTGCAAGCCATGATGTATCGCCTGAAAACGACACATCAATGGATTGCAGAACTCCGCCAAGAAGGTTTGGTGATTGATCCTTTATTGCAGCGCAAACGTTCTGAGACGATACCGTTTGGCCATCGGTTGTCGGCGCTTGATCGCACGTTGTTAACGGTGCCGCTCAAATGCCCGGCCTGTGGGGAGTTTTTAACGACAGAAGATTCGTGGCATCGTTTGGATGGTCCTAAACATAAGTATGTGCTGGCGGGAGATTGTCCAAAACACGGCAGGGTTCAAGGACTCATTTTTCATGTTGTGCTTGGTAAAGATTATGTGCCGAATCTAAAAGTGCGCTATACCTTGATAAGATGATCAATAACCGATCATATTGATGTAAGGACGAAATTGATTGCACAATATCATCTTGAAAAAGCTAAAAAAATTTAGCGTAATTATCGAAAAAGATTATCGTTAAAAATGAAATTAATCACAATATTATCAAAATAATTCAAAAGATAATCAAAAATTCAAAAAGAAACGATATTTTTCTTGAGATTGAGGCTATATCGAAAAAAATATTATGCATTTGGTATGGAGCTTGATATTCTATAAGTAATGAAAATCAGCGTTCACCGCACTTAGCGATGCACTATATCAGGAGAAAGAGGGAACAATATGAAATATTTACAAGTTGGTCCGATCATCCATGGTTGTGACACATTCAAAGAGTTTGTGGCGGAATTTAGTGTTAACCAGAATGATTTAGTGTTGACGAACAAATACATTTATGAGCCTTTGCTTAAAGATTGCGACCCCGGCTGTAAAGTGATTTACCAAGAAGAATATGGGGTTGGCGAACCAACGGATCTCATGGTTGCCGAGATCATGAAAGAAGTCGACAAGCATGACTATCATCGCATGATTGCGATTGGTGGTGGTGCTGTTATGGATATTGCAAAGCTCTTGGTATTAAAGCGTACCGAAACAATTGATGATCTGTATGCAGATCCTAAAAATGTTGTGAAGGATAAGCCGCTGATCGCTGTGCCAACCACAGCTGGTACGGGTAGTGAAATTACCAACATTGCTGTGATGAACAGAACAAAAATGGATTTAAAAATGGGGATTCAGACCCCGGATATGTTCCCGGATTTTGCGGTCCTGATTCCACAAATGCTCAATACCGTTCCTTATAAAGTGTTTGCGAATACAACGGTCGATGCTTTGATTCATGCAACTGAAGCATACATCAGTAAAGATTGGACGCCGATGACAGAAATGTATTCCATTCATGCCATCGAAATGATCCTCAAAGGCTATATGGAAATCCGTGACAAAGGTGAAGCCGTACGCTTTGAACGCAACCGCGAATATATGTTGGCTTCAACTTATGCCGGCTTGGCTTTTGTAACAGCTGGCTGCGGCACTGTGCATGCTTGTAGTTTTGCCTTTGGCGGTAAGTATCACGCCCCTCATGGTGAAGCTTGCTATCAATTCTTTGTGGAAACACTGCGCTATTTTGCAAAACACGATCCAAATGGCCGTATGAAAGATCTCGACGCTTTGCTGTGCCGTGTCTTGGGTGTCGAAAAAGATGGTGTGGGCGCATTAAGTGATCTCTTGGCTGTTGTGGCACCTCTGGAGAAAATGAGTGCATATGGCGCAACGGAAGCAGACATCCCTGTGTTTGCAAAAATGACACACGAAAATCAGCAACGTTTATTGCAACGCAATGCATATAAACTCGGTGAAGCTGATTTATATGAAATTTTTGCCGCAAGACTTTGATGTGTTTGTGCAAAATCCATGAAAATAGTTAAGTTTTTCGCCGTAAGTGTATATAATTAGTCAAAAGTGATTTGTTGTTGGCAATGGGGCTACCTAGGAGCAGGTTGCCCCAAGACAGATGACCAGGAGGGTGAATCATGAAAACAAAAGAGCAATATATTGAGAGTTTGCGTAAACTGGATTTAAAAGTTTATATGTTTGGCAAACGCGTTGAAAATGTGGTTGATCATCCCATTATTCGTCCATCGTTAAATTCGATTGCGGCTACTTACGAATTGGCAGAAAAACCAGAGTATGAAGATTTAATGACGGCGACATCTCACTTAACGGGAGAAAAAATTAACCGCTTTACCAATATTCATCAATCTACAGATGACTTGGTCAAGAAAATTAAAATGCAGCGGATGCTCGGCCAGTACACAGCAAGCTGTTTCCAACGCTGCGTGGGAATGGATGCCGCTAATGCCTTGTACAGTACAACTTATGATATTGACCAAGCAAAAGGCACCAATTATCATGAGCGCTTTGTCAATTATTGGAAACGCATTCAAACCGAAGATTTGGTTGTCGATGGCGCGATGACGGATCCAAAGGGTGACCGTGGGAAATCACCTTCACAGCAAGACGATCCGGATATGTATGTTCACGTCGTTGAACGCCGTCCGGATGGTATTGTGGTACGTGGTGCAAAGGCTCACCAGACCGGTATGGTTAACTCCCACGAAGTTATTGTGATGCCGACGATTTCGATGCGTCCGGAAGATAAAGACTATGCGATCAGTTTTGCTGTTCCGACAGATGCAGAAGGTATTTTCATGATTTATGGTCGCCAGTCCTGTGATACACGCAAGCTGGAAGAAGGCGCGGATATCGATTTGGGCAACAGCACCTATGGCGGAACAGAAGCGTTGGTCATCTTTGACGATGTGTTTGTGCCAAATGAACGCATTTTCATGGATGGTGAAACGGAATTTTCTGGTTCTATTGTTGAACGTTTTGCGGGATACCACCGTCAATCCTATGTCTGTAAAGTCGGCGTGGGCGATGTCCTCATCGGAGCAACGGCTCTGGCTGCTGATTACAATGGCGTGCCGAAAGCATCCCACATTAAAGATAAGCTGATCGAAATGGTGCACCTCAACGAAACGATTTACTGTTCGGGTTTGGCTTGTTCACACGAAGGCCACCAGACACCGTCGGGCAGTTACGAAATCGATATGTTATTGGCAAACGTCAGCAAACAGAACGTGACACGCTTCCCGTACGATATTGCGCGTCTTGCTCAGGATATTGCAGGCGGTATTATGGTTTCTCAACCGGCGGAAGCCGATTTGCGCGACGAAAAAATTGGACCCTATGTGCGTAAGTATCTCCGCGGCAGAAGCGACATCGCAACAGAAAATCGCATGAGAATTATGCGCCTAGTGGAAAATCTCACCCTGGGTACAGCTGCTGTCGGGTATCTGACGGAGTCGATGCATGGTGCAGGATCACCTCAAGCACAGCGCATTATGATTCAGCGTCAATGCAATATGGAAGCTAAGAAAGCCTTGGCAAAGCGCATTGCCCATGTGGATGATTCGCTGAATGGTGAGGGAACTCAATACTGAGCCGGTTAATTTTAGGCATTAAGTTCTGCGGAGGTTGCAATGTTAAGTTTGACCGCACAGCATTGCTCGATAACATTCGTTCAACTTTCGCAGATCAAATTGATCTTCGATATACTAGCCAAGGCGGGGACTTCGATTTGATTGTTGTTTTAAACGCATGTGAAGCTGCCTGTGCGAATGTATCGGATTTAAAACCAAGGCTTGGGATGTTCCAAGTTAAGACAGCGGCTGATGCGAGGCTTGACGGCCCCGTCATCTCATGGATTCAATCGTTCATTCAAAATGGGAATGGACAGGGTGAATAAATACAGAATAAAGGCATCAGACAAGAGATAGAAAGTATTAAATCTTCGTTGTTTGATGCCCTTTTTTGTAGGGGTAACCAAAAATTAAAAGAAAGGGAAGACACATGAATCAAAAGCAAGCTCAACACTATCAATCTCGACTTGTTTCTGCTAAGGAGGCTGTGTCCCATATCCAAGATGGGGATCATGTGATGATCATGCATGCTTGTGGAGAACCGACGGTTTTGGTGGATGCTATGGTAGCAGATTATCAAAACTACAAAGACGTCACGATCTATCATGAAGTGGCGATGGGTAAATCGGAGTATGTTAAACCCGAAATGGCAGGGCATTTTTATCATGAAGCACTGTTTGTGGGTGCACCAACCCGTGCAGCGGTGAATGAAAATCGGGCGGGCTATTTGCCGGGCTACTTTCATACCGTGCCTTCCCTCATTCGAAATCGAGAATTAATTGTGGATGTGGCCTTGGTTCAAGTCTCTCCGCCGAATGAAGAAGGTAAGGTATCTCTGGGTATTTCGTTTGACTATTCCGTAGATGCCATTAAGATGGCACGTACGGTTATTGCGCAGGTCAATAAAGAAATGCCTTTTGCTTATAGTGAAGACTTGGTGGATATTGAAGATATCGACTATTTCGTTGAAGCAGACGCACCGCTCATTGAATTAAAGCCAGGCGCAATTGGCGAAGCGGAAGCCGCCATTGGGCGTTATTGTGCAGAGCTTGTGCGCGATGGAGATTGTTTGCAGCTGGGTATTGGATCGATTCCAGATGCTGTTTTAGCCAATCTTAAGGATAAAAAAGACTTAGGTTTGCATACGGAAATGTTTTCCGATGGTGCTTTGGAATTAATTGAGAGCGGTGTGATTAACTGCCAAAAGAAAAATCATCACCCTGGAAAAATTGTGGCGACTTTCTTAATGGGTACCAGAAAATTGTACGATTTCGCGGATAAAAATCCAAATGTCTTGATGTTACCTGTGGACAAGGTGAATGACCCGTATATTGCCGGTAAAAATGATAACCTCGTGTGTATCAATTCCTGTATTGAAGTGGATCTAAAAGGTCAGGTCTGTAGTGAATCTGCCGGCTTGCGCCAGATCAGTGGCGTGGGCGGACAAGTGGACTTCTGCCGTGGTGCACGTCTTTCTAAGGGTGGTCGTGCCATTTTGGCCTTCCCATCGATTTCCAAAAAAGGCATCTCTAAGATTGTGCCTTTCTTGCAAAAGGGCGCAACGGTCACCACTTCCCTTTATGATGTGGAATATTTCGTCACCGAAAATGGTATTGCTAATTTGCGCATGAAAAATTTGGAACGCCGTGCACGCGCCTTGATTCATATCGCACATGAATCGGTTAAGCCAGAATTGATTAAAGAATACGAAAGTCGTTTTGAACGCCCCTATGTTGAAATGACTGATGAAGAGGCTAAACAACTCGGATAATACAGTGAAAGAAGCAGATGCACAGAAGGAGGCATAAATTGGAAAACGTATTGTTGGAGAGACAGGGCTATAAGCTCACCATGACCATCAACAAACCCGAGACGCTGAATGCGCTCAACACGTCAGTCATTAAGCAGATTGATGCGGCGTGCGATCAGATTCGTGCTTGGCTCGACGAGGGTGAGGACATCCGCTGTGTCATTGTGACAGGTGCAGGAGAAAAATCCTTCGTGGCAGGTGCAGATATCGCCGAAATGAGCCAGATGAATCTTGCGGATGCACACCGTTTTGGTTATGACTGCAATAAAGCGCTGCGTAATTTAGAGACCCTGCCTGTTCCAGTTGTCGGTGCACTGAATGGTTTTACCTTAGGTGGTGGCCTGGAATTGGCACTTGCCTGTGATCTGCGCATTGCATCAGATAAAGCAAAATTGGCATTCCCGGAAACTGGTTTAGGGATTACGCCAGGTAGTGGCGGTACGCAGCGGATGGCACGTCTGGTTGGTCCGGCCATTGCCAAAGATCTAATTTTTACAGGTCGTTTTATCGGTGCGGATGAAGCTTTTTCGTTGGGTATCGTGAATAAGGTTGTGCCTGCGGCAGAATTAAAAGCAGAGGTTGAAGCTTATACAGATCTGATTTGCGCCAAAGCACCTTTTGCAACACGTGCAGCCAAACAGTCTGTCAGCCGGGGTTTACAGTGCGATATCGATACCGGTATTGCGATTGAGATAGAGACCTTCTGCCAGTGCTTTACGACAGAAGATCAAAAAGAAGGTATGGCAGCTTTCTTAGAAAAACGCAAAGATGTTGTCTATAAGAACAAATAAAGACGGAAAGCCATTTGTAGCTGAAAGAGGAAAAATATGAAAGTCTTTGTTGTGGGTGCAGGCACCATGGGGGCTGGTATTGCACAGGCCTTTATTCAAAAAAAAGGTCACGAAGTATGGCTTTGTGATCAGACAGATACCTTTGTTCAAAACGGGATATCAAAAGTAAAAAAAGGTTTGGAATATCTGGTTAAAAAAGATAAAATGACACAGGCTGAATGTGATGAGCTGATGAGTCATTTGCATGGTACGACAGATTATCAGGATGCTAAGGCAGTGGACCTTGTCATCGAAGCTATTTTTGAAGAAGTAGCGCCAAAAAAAGTCATCTATCAAGCATTGGATGATATCTGTCCACCAGAAACCATCTTTGCTTCTAACACCTCATCATTGTCGATTACAGAACTTGGAACAGGGTTAAAACACGAAAAGCAATTTGTTGGGATGCATTTCTTTAATCCTGCGCCGGTTATGAAGCTTGTTGAGGTGACAAAGGGATATCATACCAGCGAGGAAACACAAGATCGCGTGGTGTCGATTTGTCAGGAGATCGGAAAAGAACCGGTTCGGGTCAAAGAAGCACCTGGCTTCATTGTAAATCGTATTTTAATTCCGATGATGAATGAGGCCTGTGAGATTCTGCGTGAAGGTATTGCAACCGCAGAAGATATCGATAAAGCGATGTGTTTGGGCGCTGGCCATTCGATGGGGCCTTTGCATACAGCCGATCTGGTGGGCAATGATATTAATTTGCACATTATGGAATCGTTATTTGAGGAGACGGGCGATCCGAAGTACCGCCCCAGCATTTTGCTGAAACAAATGGTCAGAGCTAATCTTCTTGGCAGAAAAACTGGCAGAGGATTCTTTGAATATCCAGAAAAGAAATAAGGAGTGGCGTAATGGATTTTAAGTTGACAAAAGAACAAGAAATGGTCAGAAAAGTCATGCGTGAATTCGCACTCAACGAGGTTGAGCCAATTGCGGCCGACATTGATGAGCAGGAAATTTTTCCGACTGAAACAGTCAAAAAGCTTTCTGAGATGGGTGCCATGGGTATGATTTATCCAAGAGAATTGGGTGGATCGGCTTCTGATTCAATCAGCTATGCAATTACAGTTGAAGAACTGTCTCGTGTGTGCGGGACTCATGGCTGTATTGTGGCATCTCACAATTCCTTGGCTTGTGGTCCAATCTATTACTTTGGAACAAAAGAGCAAAAAGAAAAATACCTGCCAGATTTGGCAAGTGGGCGCAAAATTGGTGGTTTTGGTTTAACAGAACCGAATGCAGGTACAGATTCCGCCGCTCAAGAAACAACAGCTGTTTTGGTAGATGATTCTTATTATCTCTTGAATGGTAGCAAAATGTTTATCACAAACGGTGGCGTGGCTGACACCTTTGTGATCTTCGCCATGACAGATAAGGCAAAAGGAAATCACGGTATTAGTGCTTTTATTATCGAAAAAGGCTGGGAAGGCTTTACCCAAGGTAAACATGAAAAGAAAATGGGTATTCGTGGGTCTTCAACTTGTGAATTGATTTTCGAAAATGTAAAAGTGCCGAAGGAAAATTTATTGGGTAAAGAAGGCCAAGGCTTTAAAATTGCCATGACGACACTCGACAGTGGCCGTATTGGTATTGCAGCTCAGGCTTTGGGTATTGCTCAAGGTGCTTTGGATAAAGCGATTGAATATGCTAAGACCCGTGTCCAGTTTGGTAAGCCAATTGCGACAAAACAAGGTTTGCAATGGATGTTGGCAGATATGCATGTTCGTGTCACAGCTGCCCGTCAGTTGGTTTATCGTGCCGCTCATGCTAAAGATACGCAAAAACGCTTCACAGAAGAAGCCGCAATGGCAAAATTGTATGCTTCAGAAACGGCAATGTGGGTCACCACAAAAGCTGTTCAGATCTTCGGTGGATACGGTTATACCCGTGAATATCCAGTGGAACGCATGATGCGTGATGCAAAGATTACCGAAATCTACGAAGGTACCAGTGAAGTCCAACGCATGGTCATCAGTGGTTCAATTCTTCGATAATCTAAGTTCAGAATGGAGATTTAAAGCATGAAAATTATTGTCTGTGTTAAACAAGTTCCAGATACGAGCGAAGTTCGTATTGATCCTAAAACGAATACCCTTATCCGCGAAGGTGTGCCCAGTATCATCAATCCGGATGATATGAATGCCATTGAAGCCGCACTGACACTGAAGGACAAAAATCCTGGATCTGAAGTGACCTTGGTTTGTATGGGACCTCCGCAGGCGGATGTTGCGCTTCGCGAAGGTTTGGCAATGGGCTGTGATAAAGCCATCTTAATTACTGACCGCGCATTTGGCGGTTCCGATACTTGGGCAACATCAAATATTATTGCCTCTGCATTGGTTGAGATGGAATACGATGTGATCTTCTGTGGTCGTCAGGCCATCGATGGTGATACGGCTCAGGTTGGTCCTCAGATCGCTGAATGTTTGGATATTCCACAGGTTTCATATGTTGCAGATATTCAACAAGATGGTGACACGCTCACTGTACAGCGCAACCTCGAAGATGGTCACCAAATTGTGGAAGTCAAAATGCCCTGTTTGTTGACTTGTATCAAGGAGTTGAACGAACCACGTTATCCTAGAATGTATGGTATCTTTGAGGCCTATAAAGCAGATATTGAACTCTGGACAAACGAAAAACTCCAGATTGATCCGCAATTAATTGGTTTGAAATCCTCTCCAACTAAAGTTAATCGCACCTTTACACCACCTGCAAAAGAACCTGGTATCTTGGTTCCAGTCGCTGATGCAGAAGAAATTGCTAAAGTCTATAACGACTTAAAATCTAAGCACTACGTTTAATCTGCGACAAACAAACATGGAAGGAAATTGAGAATGAATACAAAATTAAACATTCAAGAAATAAAACCAGTTGACTTGACGGCCTATAAAAATGTTTGGGTGTTAGCAGAACAGCGCAGCGGCTCTGTGATGCCAAACGTTTTTGAATTGCTCAACGAAGGTCGCAAACTGGCAGACGATTTAGAAGTGGAATTGGTCGCTGTTATTGCAGGATCAGATGTTAAAGGTCAATGTGACACGTTGATTCACCACGGAGCAGATAAGGTGATTTGTATTGAATCTCCATTGCTCGAAGAATACACCACGGATGCTTACACCAAAGTTCTGTACGATGCGGTCGAAAAATACAAACCCGAAATCGTTTTAATTGGTGCAACAGCAATTGGTCGTGATTTGGGCCCTCGTTTGGCTTCTCGTTTGAATACAGGTCTGACTGCAGACTGTACAAAACTCGAGATCGATAAGGAATTGCGTCAAATTCGTCAGACCCGCCCGGCCTTTGGCGGTAACTTGATGGCAACGATTATCACACCAAATAACCGTCCGCAGATGTCTACGGTTCGTCCAGGTGTTTTCCTGAAAGCATTGGAAAAAACAGATCGTACCGGGGAAGTGATTTATGAGACACCTGTGTTGGCTGCTAGCGATATTCGGACAACCGTTAAGCAAGTTGTCAAGCACGCCAAAAAAATGGTGGATCTGCCATCTGCACAAATTATCGTTTCTGGTGGACGTGGTTTGGGCAGCGCCGAAGGCTTTAAGCTGATTGAAGAATTTGCTGAAGCTTGCGGTGGTGTGGTTGGTGCTTCTCGTGCCGCAGTAGATAGCGGCTGGATTAGCCATGATCACCAGGTTGGTCAGACGGGTACCAGTGTTCGTCCGACACTTTATTTTGCCTGCGGTATTTCTGGCGCGATTCAGCATTTGGCTGGTATGCAGGAATCTGACTGCATCGTTGCCATCAACAAGAATGCCGATGCACCGATCATGAAAGTTGCTGATTATGCGATCGTTGGTGATTTGTACAAAGTTATCCCGATGCTGATTGAGCAGTTTAAGAATGATAAAGATCGTAACTAATATTTATAAGCCGGCAGTGTTTTTTCTGCCGGTTTATTTTAATCGGAGGATGATCCTATGAAAAAAATCGCAATTGTGAGCGCTTGCCGTACAGCCATCGGTAAATTTGGTGGCACGCTGGCAAATGTGCCGGCATATAAATTAGGTGCGACGGTCATTGAAGAAGCAATCCGTCGTGCAGGCATACAGAAAGATATGGTTGACGAGGTCATCATGGGCTGTGTGCTGCAGGGTGGCTTGGGTATGAATGTTGCCCGCCAGGCTGTTTTAGAGGCAGGCTTACCCATTGAAGTACCAGCGATGACCTTAAATAACGTATGTGGATCTTCTCTGAAGGCCATTAATACAGCTATGGCAATGATTCAAACCGGGCAGGCAGAGATCATGGTTGCCGGTGGTATGGAAAATATGTCCGCCACAGGCTATTCATTAAGTCAAGCACGTTTTGGTTATCGCATGAATGATGGTGTTTTAAATGACATGATGATTTCGGATGCGTTGACCGATTTCTTTGGTAAATACCATATGGGTATTACGGCTGAAAACGTTGCTGAAGCGTTTGATATTACCCGAGAAATGCAAGATGCTTTTGCCGCATCCAGTCAGCAAAAAGCAGAAGCCGCTCAAAAAGCCAACCGCTTTAAAGATGAAATTGTGCCTGTAACGGTTAAAGTCAAAAAGGAAGAGATTCAATTCGATCAGGATGAATTTCCACGCCACGGCACAACAGCGGAATCCTTGGCAAAATTGCGTCCGGCATTTAAAAAAGATGGTTCGGTTACAGCTGGAAACGCATCTGGCATTAATGATGGTGCTGCCGCAGTGGTTTTAATGTCACTCGAAAAGGCACAGGAATTGGGCTTAAAGCCGATGGCAACCATTGTGTCTGGGGCTTCTGCTGGGGTTGATCCAAAGATCATGGGTATCGGTCCTGCTTACAGTACAGAAAAGGCTTTAAAAGCGGCAGGCTTAACCTTAGATCAAATTGATTTGATTGAAGCAAACGAAGCTTTTGCGGCTCAAACCATGGCTGTTGCAAAGAAACTTGGCTTTAACGATGACATTGTGAACGTCAATGGTGGTGCTATTTCTTTAGGTCACCCAGTTGGTGCATCTGGCTGTCGTATTTTGGTGAGCTTGCTCTACGAAATGCAAAAACGTCAAGTTAAATATGGTCTTGCGACCTTATGTGTCGGCGGGGGTATGGGTGTCACCACGATTGTGGAACGTTGCGAATAAAGCCGAATAACTGAAGTTGAAAACGCCGTGATCGTCACGGCGTTTTTTTATGGCTCCAATTTGATCTATGAGATGGATGAAACTCATTTGTACATTTAAAAAAATATAAATTTGTACATTTACAGATGAACAGATAAACCGTTAATCTATGGATAGTTTGCTGAGGGAGGTTACATATGACCACACGAGTTGTCAAAACATCATCTTCTTTTTCTGTCTTATCCATTAGCTTTATGGGTTTTTTTGCGGCTTTGGCATGGGTCGTCTTTGCCTTGTTGCGTTTTGATATACCCATTCCGGCAGGTCGCGTGCCCATTCATTTTGCGAATGCGGTTTGTGTTTTGGCAGGGCTTATTCTCGGGCCTTGGAAGGGCGGTATTGCTGGTGCGGTCGGTCTGGCTCTTGGCGATTTAACTGGCGGCTATGCACATGCCGTACTGCCGACACTCATCGTCAAATTTATCATCGGTTTTATCGCAGGTGTGGTAGCCAAACGGTTGAAATTATTTGCAGAAACCTTTGACAAGCATCATCTGCTCAAAGTACTTGCTTCAGCTGCAATTGCTTTACTCGTCTTTAATGTCTTTTTGGATCCGCTTTTTCGTTACTATATTTACCAAATGATTGGGATTCATCGAGATTTAGCTAAAATGCTGGGCTTGTTTAATATTTATATTTCAGCATTGAATGGTGTTTTGAACACCTTAATTGTGACGCTGGTCTTTCCGATCTTGAAACGGCGTTTAATTGCCATGGGAATTTGGCATCGCGTAAAGGGATACCGAGTTAATGAATGCCCAGCACGATGAGCATAGCAGATGACGAAAAAGCCGCTCTTGCGTATTTTCAATGAGCGGTTTTTATGATGTTATCTTAAAAGGTTCTTAAGAAGTTAAAATCACTAGAAAATTTTGGGTTTGTTCGATTAGGTGCCAAAGTGAAAGGCTTTGCTGAGCCACTGATAAAAACGATGGTTGACCCTTGGTCCCAATACACGGAAGGCTTTTTGCGCCAGGATCATGGGGTGTCGGTATATACGCCGATACGTCTCGATATCTTGTTTTTTTGCCAGTTGTGCTAAAG
>JAEZVR010000133.1 GCA_023420715.1 Bacillota bacterium
TATTCACGGGCAATTTTACCAAGCACGTTGCAGGTTTCTGCAAAGACTTTCCATTGTTCTTCAGTAAATACAGGTTTTGCTTTAAAAATTGGCAACGGTTTCCCTTGAATGGAATTTCCCTGTTCAGAAGCACCAATGACATGTGCCCCCATGGCCTGTAAAAATTCACACTGCTTTCTGAAAGCCGCAATATTCTCATCTAAGGTTTTGGTTGTCGAAAACAAAGAAAACCATTGGTTACAAATTTGAATGCCACGAATATCGAGCATGGGCTTTAAAACAGCCGGATCAGTCGGATATTTACTGCCGACCTCAGATCCTGTAAAACCTGCGAGTGCCATTTCACTGACGCATTGTTGGAAAGAATTTTCTTTCCCCAAATCTGGCATATCATCATTTGTCCAACCAATCGGCGCAATACCTAATTTAACTTTGTCTGCATTCAACATGATTATTTCCTCCCATTCAAGGTCAATCAATATACACGTGCTTCATCCACGTATTTATCCAATGTTTTGCGAGCTTCTAATACGTCTTGCGATTTAGATACCTCTGCAACACCGACACGCCACCAGGATGCATAGCCTTTAGACATGGTCTTAGGTACAACTTTAATATCGAAAACACAAGGACCTGTTTGATGATCGCGCGCATCTTGCAAAGCTGCACGTAATTCTTCAACCGTCGTGCAGGTATAGCCCTTACAGCCAAGAGATTCACCATTCTTAGCAAAGTCAACCATGATGCGATCACCCTCCAACTTGAGGTCATCATCATTTTTACGGCTAAGGAAGACAGTACCATAGCTGTTACCACCGTGGCCATTTTGCAGGCTTTCAATACAGCCCCAGCCTTGGTTATCTAAGACCATAATGTTCACTTTTTGGCGATCTTGCACCATCGTGTGAATTTCGGCATTCAACATAATATAGCCGCCGTCACCAACCATGGCATAGACTTCTTGATCCTTTTCGACAGCCATCTTAACCCCAAGCGCACCATTTAAATCATAGCCCATATTGGAGAAACCATATTCAACATGATAACTGCCCGGATTGCCTGGGCGCCACAACCGCTGTAAATCACCTGGCAAAGAACCTGCAGCACAGACAACCACATCGTCTGGACGCATAAAACGGTTAATTTCGGTCACAACCCGCACTTGATCCAAACCTTCTGGATGTTCATTTTCGTAGAAAGAATCCACCAAAGCATCCCATTCGGCTTTTGCCTTCTGAACAGCTTCTGTATGAGTCGCCTTCCAATCGCCAAGTGCCGCACTGATTTGCTCCAAGCCCGCCTTTGCATCACCAACAATACCAATGGCATCCATTTTAAAAGCATCAAAAGGTGCTATATTCAGCGTCAAGAATTGCACATCTGGATTTTGGAAAAGCCATTTAGACGACGTTGTAAAGTCGGAAAAACGTGTGCCAACACCAAATACCAAATCGGCATCATGGGCAATGACATTTGCAGCTTCCGTACCTGTTACACCGACGCCACCGAGATTTTGTGGGTGATCCCAGGCAACCGTGCCCTTACCAGCTTGTGTTTCACCAAATGGAATGCTGTGTTTTTCGGCAAAAGCTTTAAAAGCCTCACCTGCTTCTGAATAAACGACACCACCACCACAAATCATGAATGGCTTTTTCGCTTTTTTAATCATGTCAACTGCACGCTGCACCTGACCTTCTGTCAATGCTCGGCGATCGTGATGCCATACACGTTTACGGAAGAAATATTCCGGATAGTCATAGGCTTCAGCTTCGACATCTTGAGGCATAGCCAAGCAAACAGCACCTGTATCTACCGGATCGGTCAAGACGCGCATCGCATTGATTGCCGCAGACATTAATTGCTCTGGACGATTGATGCGGTCAAAGTAATGGGTAACCGGCTTAAAAGCATCATTAACCGTGATACCAACACTCGAAAAAACCTCCGCTTGCTGTAACACTGGGTCTGGCTGACGACACGCAAAAGTGTCTCCGGGTAAAACCAACAACGGAATACGGTTTGCCGTTGCACAACCACAAGCCGTGACCATATTCAATGCACCTGGGCCAACTGATGACAAACAAGGAATGATCTCACGGCGTTTTTTCTGCTTCGCATAAGCCATTGCCGCAAGTGCCATGCTTTGCTCATTCTTACCCTGATAAAATTTAATGCTGTGGTCTTCATACTCAAGGGCTTCACCGACCCCGGTTACACAGCCATGACCAAAGATACCAAACATACCATTGACAAATTTGGTTTCTTCACCGTCGAATTCGACATATTGATTATCCAGAAATTTGACCAAAGCCTGAGCCATTGTCAAACGAATGGTTTTCGCCATTTTTATGCCTCTTTTCTTTTCCAGTAATTTTTTTGGCTGTTTTGCCAAAATCCGCATTTGACCGTACAACCAAAAACACGGACGACGACCTAAATATACATTTAGATCGCCTGTCCGTCTTTCTTAAAGTTCAACTTTAACCGGTTTGCCCGTACGCTGAGATTCGGTTGCAGCATAAGCAATTTGAACAGCACGGTAACCATCAATATCGTTGACAGGTGTTGGCAGATTTTCTTTGACCGCTTTAACAAAAGCCGTAAACTGATCGACGAAAGCACCCGTGTAACGATCCAAGAAGAAATGTGGAATTTTATCTGTGGTCGGTTCTTCTGTTGTGCTGACTTCTACCGTAGAAGGTTTATCATTTGAAGCGGTTGCGCAGCCCTTAGAACCAAAGACTTCAACGCGCTGATCATAGCCGTATACGGCTTGTCTGCTGTTATCGATTGCACCAATTGCGCCATTTGCAAATTTTAAGGTGACGATGGCTGTATCCACGTCTCCACATTCCCCAATTGCAGGATCAACCAAACAGGTGCCGACAGCATTCACCTCGACCACTTCGCTGCCACTCAGATAGCGAACCATATCGAAGTCGTGAATCATCATATCAAAGTAAATACCACCAGAAACCTTGACGTATTCAACCGGCGGCGGAGCTGGGTCGCGAGAAGTGACACGAACAATGTGTGGATCGCCGATTTTACCGGACTCAACCACTTCGCGAACTCTGCGGAAATTGTGATCAAAGCGACGATTAAACCCAGTCTGGAATTTAACGCCTGTTTCTTTAACCACTTCAAGCACTTCTTTGATTTTATCTAAATCTTTATCGATGGGTTTTTCACAGAATACGTCTTTACCTGCTTTAGCGGCAGCAATGGAAATTTCGGCATGTGTATCGGTTGAACTTGCAACGATAACCGCTTCTACTTCTTCATTTGCCAACAATTCTTTGTAGTCTTTGTAGGTATATTTGACGCCTAATTCTTTTAATTCTGCCTCAGCTGCTTCGATATACACATCTGCAGCCGCGATCACCTTTGCGCCATCAACCAAGCGGTTAATATTGCTGACGTGCAGACGACCAATACGACCGGTACCAACAATACCAAGCTTTAAGACATCTCCCATAGTGTTACCTCTTTTCGCTTCAAAAATCAGCCATCATTTTGGAGCTAAATCCCCAAAAACATGTAATTAAAGTGTAACGAGAGAACCCCTCAAAGTCAACAGATTGCACGATTATTCACAGCCAAAATCCGGTTCTTTTGTGGATAAGTTATAGAGCAGATGATATTGAATTTCAATCACCCAAATACCTTGACAAATCTAATATGAACTGCTTGCTGAAGATTTACTGATCGATGTGATCTACACCCAAAACGGCATGGTAAAGCTCCCGGTATAACGCACAGGATTCAAGCAGGGTTGCATGATCCCCAGTAGCGATAACTTTTCCCGCTTCCATGACCAAAATAACATCTGCATTCTGAATGGTTTTAAGGCGGTGGGCAATCACAAATGCTGTCTTATTCATCATCAAGTGATCCAGCGCTGCTTGAATCTGCCGTTCTGTCAACGGATCGACTTGGGCAGTTGCCTCATCTAAAATCAGCATCGGCGGTGACTTTAGCATCACACGTGCAATACACAGCAATTGTTTTTCCCCTGCGGACAAATGCTGATCTGATTGTGAAATAATCGTCTCATAACCTTTTGGTAATTTTAGAATTCGCTCGTGTAAATGACAGGTTTTTGCCACCTGATAAACGGCCTCCGGCGTTACATCGGGAGAACCGTAAACTAAATTTTCATAAACACTGCCTTTAAATACCCAACTTTCTTGTAGCACCATGCCAAACCAATTGCGCAGCACTTGATCTGGGATACAATCTAACGGCTGTCCATCTATACGGATTTCACCTGAAGAAACGGGATAGAATTTCATCAACAAATTAACTAGGGTTGTCTTACCAGCACCAGTAGGGCCAACGATGGCCACTTTTCCACCTGGTGGCAACTGTAAATTGAGCTGTTCAATAAGAGGCACATCCGCTTGATACCGAAAACAGACCTGATCAAAATCAATTTGCCCTTGGGTAAGCGAAGGCACTGTTGTGCCGGGAGAAAAAGATATCCCTTCCGTTTGCACCTCAAGCGGTTCCGTTAATCGACTGAGACTGACAAATGCCTGTTGAAGCTGGGCATAAACACTGGACCATTCATTAATGGGTTTGGCAAATTGAATCACATAACTCAAAAGTGCTGCAATCGAACCAGCTGTCACCAAACCTTTTTGCCCCATAAAACAGGCGACAACGCCGACACATAAATAAGCAATATTGTTGACAAAACGTGTGGTTGGGTTTGTTAAAGCACTAAAAAACTGAGCCCGTTCACCCACCATTTGCAATCTTTTATTCAATCTGTTGAACTGCCGATCAACCTCATCTACTGCACCCATTTGTCGAATTAAGGCATGGGCTTCAATATGCGAACCAACATATTCATTAACCGTGCCAATAATGGCTGCATGCGCTTGATAAAAGC
>JAEZVR010000102.1 GCA_023420715.1 Bacillota bacterium
CCCGAAAAACTACCCGACAGCATAACGATTATTGGTGGCGCAGATATCGGTGTTGAATTTGCGCATTTCTTCCACGCCTGCGGCTGTCAAGTGCATCTGATCCAACACAACGTCCGACTCGTGCCCAAACAAGACGAAGCCGTCAGTGAAGCTTTATATCAAGCCTTCAAAGCACAAGATATCGATGTTTGGTTGAATCAGGATACTGTTTGTGTCAATCATCTCAACGGCAAAGTCCAGCTCGTCTTTAAAGATCGAAAAACGGGGCAATTGAATCAGGTCGAAAGTGACAAACTCTTTTTTTCTGCTGGGATTGTGTCTCACGCACCCCAGCTGCACCCCGAAAACATCGGCTTAACCTTAACCCAAAAAGGCTGGATTGAGACAAATGAATTTTTGCAAACCCACGTCCCTGGGGTATATGCTGTGGGCGATATCAACGGACTGGCACAATTGCGCCACAAAGCCAATTATGAAGCAGAAATCGTCGCGTACAATCTGTATCAGCGCAAGGAGAACGAACCCGTACGCTATGCGAGATACGACGCAGTACCATCTGCCACCTTTACTTATCCGCAAATTGGCCGCGTCGGCATGACAGAGGCAGAAGCCAAACAAGATGGCCGCCCTGTTCTGATCGCCAAACAACCCTTTAGCAATGTCATTAAGAGTTTTGCCCTCGGCATCGAAGCGGGAGATATCGATGAGGGCTTTGTCAAACTCATTATCGATGCTTCGAGCAAACAAATACTCGGTGCGCATCTTATTGGGCACGAAGCCGCCATCCTGGCACAAGGATTAGCTTGGCTCATGCAAACAGGGGACCTCCCATCGGCTGTGCGTCATCCAGAAATCGAATGGGCAAAAACCGCACATTGGCGCTCGGTCCAAAATCAAGTGCGCCACATTGCGCCAAACCAGATCGAGGCGCTTACCCAAACAATGACGATTCATCCAGCATTGAGCGAAGTCGTCGGCTGGGCGCCTCAACACATGCAAACACCAGAAACAAACCCATAAATTATTCCAGCAGCTCTGTGCAATATGGCTCAATGCATTGATCAACAATCCATTGAGCCACCACTTCTGGTGGAGCGGTTGCATCTACTTTGCTGGTTGCCAAAGCCTTGTAGTGAGGCTCACGTGCTGCATAACGCCTGTAAAACGCCGCAAAACCAGCTTGAACCAAGGGGCGTTCATCTGTCAAAGCCACTCGCTGCCAAGCAATATCTGGCGGGACGTCCAACCAAATCACCGCATCTGCCGCAGCAATCAGCAAACGGTTTTCAGGAGAAATAACAATTCCGCCACCGCAATCGACAAGGTCGATCGATACACTTTTTTCCGCACACATCGCCTGCTGCAAACACTGTGTTTCGATGTTGCGAAATCGGCTTTCTTCTCCACGCAAGAACAAGGTCGCAATCCGACACCCGGCCTGTTTTTCGACCATTTCGTCTATCCCATGGCGCTTGACACGCAAACCCTTACCCTGCAACAATTGCTGTAATGCGCGGGATACTGTTGTTTTACCTGCGCCCATATAACCTAAAAGAACAATTTTCATCGTGACGACATTCCCCAACCGAAAGGATCAATATGATGATAACCAAAGAATTAATGACAATAGAGCTGAATCAAATCACAGCCCAAGGTCCCGCCTATGATCGCGGAACAGAGACCAACCCCATGATGACCTTGTCCAGGCAGCATCGCGACATCTACTTGGCTGGCGGCTGTTTTTGGGGTGTCCAAGCCTATTTTAAACAAGTCCACGGTATTGTTCATACTGAAGTTGGCTACGCCAATGGTTTATCTGAGCAAGCGAGTTATGAAGATCTAAAAACCACAGGACATGCTGAAACGGTCAAGATCACCTACAATGCCAATGCCATCCACCTGGCTGAAATTTTAGATCGTTTTTTTAAAATCATTGATCCTTTTAGTCTAAATCAACAAGGCAACGATATTGGGGCCCAATATCGAACAGGCATTTTTTATATCGACGAAACAACCGCACAAATTGCCAAAGAATCACTTGCTTTGCACGAAACGTCATGGGCACGTCGCAGTGTGGTACAGATTGAACCGCTGTGCCACTTTATACCGGCAGAAACGTATCATCAAGATTACTTACACAAAAATCCAAATGGCTATTGCCATATCCCCTTGAGCCAGGCGCAAGAAACCCTCTATCCGGGCAAGGAGAAACCCTCGCAGGAAGCATTAAAAGCAGATTTGGATGATTTAAGCTATCGGGTCACACAGCATGCAGATACGGAAGCCCCTCATACCAGTGCCTATAATCGCTTTGATCGACCTGGCATTTATGTGGATATCACGACTGGACAACCCCTCTTTACCACAGATGATCAATTTACGGCTGGCTGCGGCTGGCCATCCTTTACCAAACCGATTACCACCGACATTATTGGTTATTATCGGGATGATAGCTATGGTTATCAGCGCATTGAAGTGACGAACAAGCACAGCGACAACCACCTCGGTCACGTTTTTCCAGATGGGCCAGTCGACGACGGCGGCTTGCGGTTTTGCATCAATGGTGCAGCTTTAAAGTTTATTGCCTATGAAGATTTAGAATCAGCAGGCTATCGTCTGCTTAAAGCCTACGTCCAAAAACGTTAATCCAGCACAAAAGTTGTCGTCTTTGCGTCACTCCATGCCGATGCAAAAATCATTCCTTTCGGGGGATGATTTTTTATGTCCAAAACATCATCTATCCCCTTGAGCGCAATTGCATCTAAAATCTGTCCTCGACCCATCTTAGATAGGGTAGCCACTGCTCTAAATCGCCCCTGCACCACTTTGCCAAACCGCACATGATGCACCTTTGGATGAGACCAAAGCGCTGGGGAAAAAACGGCGGCATATTCCTGGGAACACAAATCTAAGACCGACTGATCTTCTAGCGCTCGCGCCAACACTTGATTCAAATAGGGTCGCCAAAAATCGAGGATGCGTTGATGATCAACCATCAAGTGATCTTTTAAATCTAGCCGATAGGGCATCACCAAATCCAAGGGTCTTAGCAAGCCATAGACAGCAGAAATAATATGCACGCCCTGTAGATTTTGCCAGTTTTGATCGGTATAGCGATCAAGCGACAATTGACGATACTGTAATCCGCTAAATGCTAAGAATGCAGGCGTTTTAGCATCTGCAAAAGAGAAGCCATTGATCGCTGCTTCCGCAGAAGCACAGACGGCTTTACTTGCCCCCCAAAGCTCGGCTCTTGCTTCCGCCGAAAGGGCCTTTAACGCTTGCATCACCCGAATACTGGGGTCAACAAAAAGCCGACTAGACGGCTGAATCAAACAAGTTGAATGAAGGGATGGATTTTCCAGATGAACCATGGTCTTGGTCGGAGAAGTCAATATCATCATATGTTGTCTTACCTGTTGGTCTTTTTGGCTTTTTTAGTCGCTTTGCGCAACTGTCTCAACCATTCAAAAAGAGCTTTTTCGCCACAATTGGCCAAATAATGCAAGGCCCCTGCCAATAAAATCTCAGTCTTCGGATGGATTAAACTCACATGACGACTGCGTTCAAAATATTCCAAGGCTGAGCGATCGGTATATGCAGCACCTAGATACACTTTCGATGCCGCCAACCGATCACAAATCATTTCGATCAAAAAGACAATTGGCATTTCAATACCAGCAACGCGCTGCAATTTTGGATTGTAGTCGACCCAGTATTCTAGATGATGCCGGTTGCGCCCTTTGTGATGCAACCAAGCTTTAGAATAGCCGTATAAATTGCGTTCCGTGACATTTGGACTGTGGTGGCCAGCATAAAACTTCGCCCCTGGAATAAATTCCTGAAAATGATATTTGGATAAATCGTGCACCAAGCCTCGCCAAACAATACCCGCGCGGCAGCAATGGCAAAAGACTAGCCACTTATGATAATTGATCGTTTTAAAATGTTTCCAAACATGCCACATAAGTTTAAGTTTACAAAGGACAACGCAATTTGACCAGCAAAGATTATCGCCTCTCTAAAAAAGGTTTAAGCGATTCCAAAATCTGGCAGATCAACTTAACGCGTTTGAATGGCGTAATGAGATAAAAGCCATCAACATCACCCTGTATCTGCTGTGCAATCTCCAATGTTGTTTCGATGGCAACCTGTTCTGCCGCCTCTCGATCCAAGTGATGGTAGCGCGCGATCAAATCGTCATCAATCTCGATACCATTCATTTCATACTTCATGAATTTCGCATTTCTTTCACTCACCACTGGCAAAAGTCCCGCCATAATATAGGCTCCAGGCAAGGCCGCTTTGATCATTTTCGCTCTGTCAATTGCACACTTAGACAAAAAGGGCTGGGTAAAAAACACCTTGACACCTGCCGCCAGTTTGCGGTTTGCTTGACGCAGTTCAGCTTCAAAATTTCTGGCATTGACATCCAGGGCGCCGTAAGCCGCTATTGGATTCTGCGCAAACAGGTCTTCATTTAATCCAGAAATATACCGACCCAAAACCACTGAATTAAAATTAAATACCGCTTTGACAAGATCTCGATCGGCTTTTGGAATCGGATCGCCTGTCACAATGAGCACATCGCGAATACCGTGCATATTCAAACCGATTAAACTCGCTTTCGTCGCATTCAAATTACGATCTCGACAGGTCAAATGTGGGATGGTAATGAGATTTGGCAATTGATGTCGCAGAGCCACCGCTGTCAGCGCACTGTCGCCTCTAGGTCTTGCAACGGGGCAATCAGCAATGGTGATGGCATCTGCACCCGCTAAAACCATGGACTTTATGCCTTCCAAATAAGGCGCAAACTCCGGTTTATCTGGGGCATCATA
>JAEZVR010000103.1 GCA_023420715.1 Bacillota bacterium
TGTTAAAATAGTGACGTTTACGAAAGGAAGAGTTATGGCACAACACACAGGTAGTATTCAAGTAAGTACAGAGAATATTTTTCCAATCATTCGAAAATGGTTATATTCAGATCATGATATTTTAGACAGAGAACTGATTGCCAACGCGACAGATGCAATCTACAAGATAGAGCGCCTCGATGGCATGGGAGAAGCTAAGCTGCCATCTGATACGGCATTCCAGATTGAGGTTGTGTATGATTCAGCAGCCAAAACCTTGGCGTTTGTAGACAATGGTGTTGGGATGACATTAGATGAAGTCAACCGATACATTAATGATATTGCCTATTCTGGCGCCTTGGATTTTGTGCAGCGCTATCAAGCTGCCGGTGAGGATAAAGGCGGTATTATCGGCCATTTTGGACTTGGATTTTACTCAGCATTTATGGTGGCAGATCGGGTTTCGATTGACACCCTTTCATATCTTGAAGATGCAAAGCCGGTTCATTGGCAAAGTGATAATGGTATGGATTTTGTTTTGTACGATGGTACAGATCAGCCAGCAGATGTTGAGGTTCGGACAAAACCTAGAACAAGCCGTGGGACAACCATCACGATTGAACTCAGTGAGGAAGCGCTGAAAACGTTCGATGCAGATCATCTCTTGACCGTGATGAAAAAATATTGTGCCTTTATGCCACGCCCCATTTATTTCAACGATGTTGTTGGCTTAAAGCAGAAGGCAGAAGATCATGCACGCTATACGGAAAACCTAATGAAGGCTTATGAAGAACGCAAACAAAAAGCTTTGGATGCAGGTGAAGCCTTTGAAGAACCCGTTCCAACACCCTATCCAACACCTGAACCTGTCCTGATTAATGCACAAGAGCCCCTTTGGCTAAAAGCCCCTGCCCAATGTTCGGAGGCGGACTATAAGGCTTTTTATCATAGCGCATGTGGCGAAATGAAAGACCCCCTATTTTGGATCCACCTCAATATGGATTATCCCTTTGCGTTAAAAGGCATTTTGTATTTCCCAGAAATGGAAAATCGCTATCAGGCGCTGGATGGCCGGATTAAACTCTATAGTAATCAAGTCTTTGTGGCAGACAACATGAAAGATGTGATCCCAGATTTCTTGTTTTTATTAAAAGGCTTTATTGATTGCCCTGAGTTGCCTCTTAATGTGTCGCGCAGTTATTTGCAAAATGATGGTTATGTCAATAAGCTATCCAGTCATATTGTGCGCAAGGTCGCAGACAAGCTAAAAGCCATATTTGCTGAGAACAGATCCGCTTATGATCAATATTGGTCAGATATCCATGTCTTTATAAAATATGGGGTCATGCGTGACGAGAAATTCTTTGAGCGCATGAAGCCTGCTCTAATCTTTAAAACAGATGAAGAGAAGTATTTGACACTCGAAGAATTGGGCGAGCAGGCTTATTATACTGTGGCGCCTGAGACGCAAGTGAGCTATATCAAACGCGCCAAAAATAAAGGTCACCAAGTTCTGGTGATGGACGATGAACTCGATGTGCCGTTTATGTCTTTTTTGGAATCAAAATGTGCGCCGCTGAAGTTTATGCGCATCGACACGGATTTAGAGGCTGAAGCAGGCAAATCGGATTGGCAGGAAGATCTGACTGCGCTCTTTAAAACAGCGGCAGGATCAGATCAGGTTGTGGTTTCTGTAAAAGCACATGGGGCAGATGAGCTGCCGGTTTTGTTAATCGAGACAGAGGAGAGCCGTCGCAATCTGGAAATGCGCAAAATGTTCGAAAAAATGCAGGGTAAAAACCAAGAAACAGATTGGGAATCCATGTTCCCCATCGAAACATCTTTGCAAATTAATACAGATTCGCCTGTGATTGAGGGCTTAATTAAATTGAACGCTGCGGGTACACATCAGGATAAAGTTGCCGAGGTTGCTCGTCATCTCTACGATTTAGCACGCTTGAGTCATGGCTCCTTAAAAGGGGATGACTTTGATGCTTTCCTAAAACGCGATGTGAAATGGATCGATTGTTCTGAATCATGAGTCAACTGCCGGGTACGTTCGAACTTGTGAGTGACTTTTCGCCCACTGGAGATCAGCCCCAGGCGATAGAACGTCTGGTGGCTGGCTTTCGAGCGGGAAAACGCCATCAAACCTTATTAGGGGTTACGGGTTCTGGCAAAACCTTTACAATGGCAAATGTGATTCAAAAACTGCAGCGTCCGACGCTTGTCATTGCGCATAATAAAACATTGGCTGGCCAATTATGTGCTGAATTTAAGGCTTTTTTTCCTAAAAATGCCGTTGAATTTTTTGTGTCTTATTATGACTACTACCAGCCCGAAGCCTATATTCCATCAACGGATACGTTTATTGAAAAAGATTCTGCCATCAATGATGAAATTGACCGCTTGAGACATTCTGCCACAGCTTCTTTATTAGAAAGACGGGATGTGATTGTGGTGGCTTCTGTTTCTTGTATTTATGGTTTGGGTAATCCGGAAAATTATCGTGATTTAATGGTGCATTTGCGTCCTGGTCAGCTGATGGATCGAGATCAGGTCATTGAGGCATTGGTTGGGATTCAATATCAACGCAATGATTTTGATTTACAACGTGGTACCTTTCGGGTTCGGGGCGATGTTCTGGATATTTTCCCCGCCAATTCAGAAAATTATTTTATCCGGGTGCATTTTTTTGGTGATGAAATTGAAAAAATTTCAGAACATGATCGTTTAACCGCTAAAG
>JAEZVR010000123.1 GCA_023420715.1 Bacillota bacterium
CGTCCGCCGCAAAGAAGCTTGCATTCGTCTTTGCGAACTCATACCAATCAATCAAATGTAAATTCGCAAACGCATCGGTATTCTTTTTCAGAATGCGATTAACCATTTCCTCAACTTCTGGATTAGATTGAACAATCGTCAACAAAAAGACTTGGCGATGTTCAGCCAGTTCAGAAAGCGCCTTCATCATATCGTCATTAATCACACCATTAGTACCCAGTGCAAAAAGAATCGTATCGTTTAAATTATTGGCTTGTTTTTTTGCTTCCAAAAGCGATATCCCGTCTGGAAATTGACGGCTGACCTTAGCATCAAAATCCATGCTACTAAAATATTGGGTTAAGCCTGACTTAGCACCCAGTGACACAGAGTCCCCAATGAGCGTAACCGGATGGGAAGATAACCAGGAAAGTTCCTGAGGCGTGAATTTAAGATCTGGATAAAGGCGTTCAATTTCATCTGTCGACAAGGTATTGCCCTGATCAAGCTGTTGTTTCAAAGCCTCTCTCTGATGCTGTTCGCTCAATCGAGCGACCAATTCGTCGACATCTGCACGCCAGCCTAACTGCGTTTCCACCTTACTGGTCTGATCTGCACCGAGATTTTGAAAAAGAGCTTGTACCGACTGAGCCGTATTTTGTACAGGCAAGAGAATGGCCACAAGCAATGAAACAACAAGCACCACACTAATCATCACCACCGGAAGTCTCTGCAAGATATAGGATCGGTACGCTTTACGACTCCGTTTTTGGGGTGGCATTTTAAAGATCCAGGATTTAAACCGAGATAAATGAACTTCTGATAAACGATAGGTGAATTCGGTCAAAAGGATTAACATCGGGATTTGGATCAGCACCCGATGACCAACGCTTAATTTAGAAAATCTAAACCATTCCCCCGCTAGAATCATTAAGGCATATTGCCATAAATAGAGGGCATAGCTGCGCTTTCCAATTGCGATCAAGAGTGGATTGGCCAAAAGGCGGGATAGCAGGACCGACCGATCTGCTAAAAATGTCAGCAAAGCCGTCACGATCACCGAAAAGAAAAAGAGAAAAAAGAAATAGGTACCACGCCATTGCGCATCCAAGAAAACTAGAAACAGCAAAGCAATGAAAAAAAGGATCAGGCTGAATAAATGAGCAGACCTGCGCGGTATATACTGGGTAATACGGGACAAAATAGATCGAGAAAAAAAACAAGCTAGGGCTGCACCCAAGGAAAAAGCAAACACGCGCGTATCCGTGCCATAATAGGCACGCATCACATTTTGAGCAATGCCACCAATAATGAGACAAGATAATCCAGACACAAGAATCAAACTCAAAGAAAACAAAGCCAGCACACGCCGCAACCGATGCTTCCAAAAATGAGCGATGAGAAGGACTAAAATTGGCCAGATCAGATAAAGCTGAATTTCTAGGCCCAAGGTCCATAAATGCGTCAGCGCATTAAAATTGCCATGTTGATCAAAATAAGATAGCTGTTGTGCAATTTGCCACCAATTGTTATAGCCTAAAAACGCACTGGTTAAATGATTTAAAAAAGTCGGCAATAACGCTCTAGCTGAAACCAACAAAATAAAATTAAACCAGAGCAAGAAAAAAATAAGTGGTGGATACAGCCGTTTAATTCTGCGCCCATAAAACTGACCTAAAGCAATCTGATCACGCCGATAAAAAGTCTGAAGCAAAGATGACGTGACCAAATAACCAGACAATAATAGGAAAATAGACACGCCTAAATAACCGCCCTTAACCAAATTGGGGAACCAATGGTAGGCCATAACAAACAAGACTGCTAAGCCACGCAGCCCCGTAAATCCAGGAATAAAAGCCGCAGGTTTAGATGAAACACCCTTGGTTTGAGTCGCAACATGCACCTGATTCATGTCCTGTTGATCCCTATTTTTAACCGCCATCACAATTCTAAATACGCACCGATCTGTCTAAATTTCTCATATCGTTGATTCAGCATATCGGACAGGTCTACATGGCGCAACTCCTCTAAACCATCTTCGATAAAAGCTTTAATATTCAATCCAGTCATAATGGGTTTATCATGTGCGCCAAGCCCTGCTTCTGGAATAATTTCATCACAAATACCCAGCTGTTTCAAATCGAAGGCCGTTATTTTTGCCACATCTGCTGCCTCCAATTCTCTTGAGGGATCCTTCCATAACAAAGAGGCAAAACCGCGCGGCGAAATCACCGAAAAAAGGGCGTGACTTAACATACCCAAACGATCACAAACAGAAAAAGCCAAAGCGCCACCGCTGCCACCTTCTCCAATAACCACACTGATCATTGGGGTCTCATATGTCATATGATCGCGCAGACAAACTGCGATCGCCTCACCTACCCCACGTTCTTCTGCGCCAATACCACAAAAAGCACCCGGTGTATCAATCAGATAAATAACAGGGCGTTTAAATTTGACCGCCTGACGAATTAAGCGCTCCGCTTTGCGGTATCCCTCTGGATGTGCCATGGCGAAGTTGGTGACATTATTTTCCTGCAAAGTCATGCCCTTATGGTGACCAATAACCGTAACAGGCTTGCCATTTAGCAGGGCAATCCCCCCCCAAACAGCCTGATCGTCAGCATATAAACGATCCCCGTGCATCTCAAGAGCCGCATCGAAGATAATCTGTAAATACTGCAAGATATTCGGTCGCTCTTTTTCTCGGATCAAAGCTAAACAAGCGGAGCCTTTAATCGGATCATCAATCGAGACATCATCCACTTGTTCACGCAAGACATGTTCTCTTTCTGCAGCAGTCATCCCCTTAAGCCATAAATCACTGGTTAAACTCGTTGTCGCATCAATAACGGCATCTCGATCAGACTGGAAGCGCTCTTGATGGACCAACAATAATTCACTTAAAAAAGCACGCATTTGATCGCGATGCACAATATGATCCAAAAAGCCATGTGTTAATAAGAATTCCGCGCGCTGGAAGTCATCGGGTAATTTTTGGGAAATCGTTCCTTCGATCACCCGTCTGCCCGCAAACCCGATCAAGGTGCCGGGTTCTGCAATAATAATGTCGCCCAAACTCGCAAAACTCGCTGTCACACCACCTGTTGTCGGATCTGTCATCACAGAAATGTATAGCAGTCCGGCATCATGGTGCTTGCCAATTGCCGCAGCTGTCTTCGTCATTTGCATGAGGGAAAGTATCCCTTCCTGCATGCGCGCACCACCTGAGGTGCAAAATAAAATAACTGGTAAGTGATGATGGGTCGCATATTCAAAACAACGGGTCACTTTTTCCCCAACAACAGAACCCATTGATCCCATCATAAATCGACTATCCATTGCCCCCACAACAACCGCAATGCCACCAATACGAGCTGTCCCCGTCACGACGCCCTCTTTTAAGCCCGTTTTTGCAGACAACTGATTAATTTTTTGTTCATAGCCTTCGTGATTTAAGGGATTTAACGTCGTTAAACCGGCATCCATTTCAACAAAAGAATCTGGATCAACCACGAGCTGGAGACGTTCTATTGCGGAAATACGGAAATGATAATCGCAAAAAGAGCACACCGAATGCCGTTTTTCAAACTCATCTTTAAACATGACACCACCGCATTGTGGACACTTAATCCACAAATCATCTGGGATAGGTGGTGCATAGGCATAGACTCGATGGGGTAAAACATCGTTACCTGGACGAATGGTCTTTTTATCTTCCTCTGCTTGTGTCAATGCTTTAGCATCTGACAGCAAGGCTTCCTCTGCAATACGTTGGCGCAGTTTTGGCCCAAGTTGATCAAACATATCATTACCTCACACTAGCGCTTTTGTAATTCTTGAATCCATTGAGGCAATTTTCGATTCAAATAACCAATATCATAATTACCTGCGATAAATTCAGGATCTCTCAACATTTGAAGGTGAAAATCGATGGTTGTCGGAACCCCTTCAATAATATACTCCGTGAGCACACGCCGCATCCTAGCAATCGCCTTGGCACGCGTTTTAGCGTGCACAATCACTTTCGCAATCATCGAGTCATAATAGGGGGGAATCTCATATCCAGGATAGACGGCAGAATCGATCCGCACGCCCACGCCACCGGGCACAACCAATTGCTTGATTTTTCCCGGGACAGGTAAAAAATTACGCACAGGATCTTCCGCATTGATGCGACATTCAATTGCATGTCCATTCAAAATCACTTCATGTTGCTGAACAGATAAACGATATCCTGCCGCTACCCGAATTTGTTCTTTGATCAGATTAATCCCTGTAATCGCTTCCGTAACCGGATGTTCAACCTGAATTCTGGTATTCATTTCCATAAAATAGAAACGTTTTTGCGCATCCACCAAAAATTCAATTGTGCCGGCTCCGATATAATTAACCGACTGTGCCAGGCGAACTGCCGTATCGCCCATACACTGTCTCAAATGCGCATCTAGAAACGGAGAGGTCGCTTCCTCCAGCATTTTTTGATTCCGCCGTTGAATCGAACAGTCGCGCTCACCTAAATAAATGACGTTGCCATAACCATCCGCTAGGATTTGGATTTCCACATGATGTGGATTTTCGACAAAGCGCTCCATATATACCCGATCATCTGCAAAACAAGCACGCGCTTCTGCTC
>JAEZVR010000042.1 GCA_023420715.1 Bacillota bacterium
GCTTCGTATGGCATTAAAATCCACCTCACTGTCTTCATGTTCGGGATATTCAATGGCCAATTCTAATTCAGACAATACATCATAAAGGATGCGCAGTTGATCGGAAATCTCAACCGACAAACCGCCCCCCAATTGATGTAAAGCGGCCTTTGCCTGTTGGCGTGTTTGTGCATGAATTAATTCAATCACAGCCTCGGCCTGGGATAAATCCAGTTTGCCATTTAAGAAGGCATTCCGCGTAAATTCTCCTGGCTGAGCTGGCCGTGCACCCGCCTCTACACAGGCTGTTAAAACGGCCTTTGTCGTTGCTGTGCCCCCATGAATGGAAAATTCGATCACATCTTCGCCAGTATAAGAATGTGGCGCTTTAAAACACAAAGCAACCGCCTGATCAATCACTTCTTCGCCCCATTGAATATAACCAAATGCCGCCTGATAGCCATTAAGATCTGAAAGACGACGTGACAAAAATGCCTGATCAACAGCCTGAATGGCGTCAGCTTTTGGCAATGCGCCAAAGCGAAATAACCGATCTGCGATTGCGATCGCATCAGGACCCGCCAAACGGATAACAGCCAACCCGGACACGCCAGGAGGCGTTGCAACCGCGACATAGGCATTCATTTTTCCGTCCATCTACCTTCCTCTATTCCTAGGATGCTTCACATCCAATCTAATCTCAAAATTTAAGAAAGACGCAAACCGGAATTTGCGCCTTTTAAAGTGAACCAGGATTCCACTTATCGAGTGGGAATAATAACCACCGACCGATTGGGTTCAACACCCTCGCTGGCTGTCGTTACCCCATTAAAAGACTGCAAAGCATAATGGACGATGCGGCGATCGGCAGCACTCATCGGCTCCATCACAAATTCTGCTTGACGGCGAACCACCTCAGCCGCATAACGCCGAGCTGTTTTTTCGAGCGCTGATTTACGTCGATTGCGATAACCACAGACATCCAAAACCACCCGAACACGATCTTCTGAAGAACGATTCACACATGAGGTCGTCAAATACTGTAAAGCATTCAACGTTTCCCCCTTGTGACCGATAATCGATCCACAGTCTTTCCCGTCAACATCGATGTGCAGGCGATCTTCTTCCCAATGGGTTTTAATGTTGAGGCCGTCTTCAAAAAATGACAATACTTTTGTTAAGTACTCTTGAGCCGTTTTCTCTTCCGCTGTCTGTTCTTGCGTAATCCCCTCATCCATATCGTCGCCAAGATAGTCTGCCACAACTTCATCTTCAAAGTCCGTTGCCGTCACGACATAACTAACCGTATCCTGGTGTGGCTCAACCTGATTGGATGACTTCACCCATACCTTAACAATCGCTTCCTTTTTGCCAATACCCAGCAATCCACCTTGGCTGGGTTCTTGAATCACGTCAACTTCTACTGCATCACTTTCAACGCCGAGGGCCGCCGCACCTTTTTCAATCGCTTCTTCGACAGTCCGACCAGATGCTTCATAGGTTTGCATATATTCTCCTCTTCATCCTCTAAATCTGATCTATTTTTTTACGGGTTTACCGTCTAACAACGTTTGTTTTTCTGCTTCAGCTTTGGTCTCTCTTTGACGACGCTTCATTTCTGCATTCGTCACCGTTTGTGCACTCATTTGGGCATAAGCCGGCTTTGTGTATAAATAGAAGAACAAGACGGTTTGCACAATCGTCATAATATTGCCGGCAATCCAGTACAAACCCATCGCAGCGGGCATGGTGAAAACGGTAATTAAGGTAAAAGCAGGCATCAGCCATTTCATCGTTTTATTGACACCCATCATGGCCGCATCGCTTGAAACAGAACGCGCAGGATTGTTTTTTGCCAATTCCTTTTCTTCGCGGATTCGCCAATACATTGGATTCGTCCACTCTTGAATCTTGCTGAACAAAAAACTGGTCAAAACTGCAATGATTGGAATGATAATTAAAGGCAAATAAATATGGCTATCTTGTCCAAACAGGAAATCTGGTCGCCAGGTCGGCTTAAGACCAAGATTCATCCCAAAAAAATTCAAATCGATCAATTGATCCGTCCGAATTAAGCCTTGCTGAACCGCATCTGCCATCGCTTGAGGATGATGGTGCAAACCGTTAATCAGCGCAATATTGAATTGCACGGCACCAGCCGCTTCGGGCGCTTGAATAACCCCTTTTTCTAAGAGCAATTTACCAATACCCAGCAAATGATCATCTGCAATGCCCATGATGTATTTTAAAGGCGCAGAAATAATCCGGAAGATCGGCCAAATTAAAAACAACTGAATAATCGATAACAAACAACCGCCCGTTTGTGATATACCATGTTTTTTCATGAGCTCAGCTTGAGCCTGCTGCAAACCCACACGATCTTTGCCATAAATACGTGCCAGCTCTGCTTGATCTTTTGCCAAGGCTTGCTGTTTGATCATGTTTTTATGCTGCTTTACATTGAGCGGCAACAAAACAGCTCGAATTAAAATGGTGAATAAGAAAATCACCCAGCCATAATTCGCCAAAAAGATATACAGCTGATTCATCACCCAACCAAAGGCCAAATATAGGGGTGATAAAAGACTGCCACTTAAGACAACGCCTGAAACACTCATTCCATCTCTCCATTTTCTTCAGTGGTCGCGCCAGCATTCGGAATAACTGGATCAAAACCACCTCGACTAAAAGGATGACAACGTAAAATTCGCCAACATCCCTTTAACAACCCGCGCCAAACACCAAAATATTGAATGGCGCTTATCATGTATTCTGAACAAGTTGGTACAAAGCGACATCGTGGCACGCTACTGATGCGGTTCGTCTGATAAAACCGGATCATGCGAATAAAGACCCGTGCCAGACGGCTTTGATGAGACAGATTGGACATGGGAAACCTCATTTTCCAAAAATAGGTTTGCTTTTTTTAAACAGTATTGCATATCCCGACAAATTTGTGCATAATTGGGACCTTTTTTGCCCATCCATTTGCCAACAAAGACAATATTATAGCCCTGCTTAATCTGTGGCAGATATGCCCGCACAGCTTCTCGGAGTAAACGCTTGATCCGATTTCGCCAAACCGCTTTGTTTACCTTTTTTGAGGTCGTAAAGCCATATGCATTGCTACGTCGCCGGTTCTGCACAAATGCCAAATGAATTGAGCTTGAACCACAAATTTGCCCTTTCTGAAAGACATAGGAAAAAGCTCTATTTTTCTTTAAGATACGCAACGAGCCCATGATATCCAACCCAATTGATCAGAAAAAAAGAAAGACCACATGCCTGCGGTCTTTAGTCATCAGGCCGACAATCTTTTACGACCCTTAAGCCGACGACGTCTCAATACATCCCGACCAGATGACGTCAACATGCGTTTCCGAAAACCATGAACCTTACTGCGTTGACGTTTCTTTGGCTGATAAGTCATCTTTGCCATATATCTTTTCACCTCCGTGTGGTCATCGAGAGTCAAGAATACGTTGCATTATATCGTTAGCCTTTAAACCATGTCAACATTGTGGCGCAACAAAGCTCGCCCTTGAATTTGTCCGGCTTTCATCTGGATTAAATAATCATCCACTGCTTCTAAATTTAAGACTTGAACCCCATCAAAGAGAACCGTTTGATTCAATTCCTCTAATGCGGCCAATTCCTGCCATAGCTGACGGCGTTTTTGAATCGGATAATGTTGTGCATCAATCCCAATTAAGCGAACGCCTCTTAAGATAAACGGATAAACATTAATCGGCAAATCACCCGAAGCTGCATTGCCACAGCATGTGACACAGCCATTCAATTGAATCCGTTTAAGGATATTCGCCAAAATTTCGCCACCAACAGCGTCTATACCACCTGCATAGGCTTCTTTGAGTAACATCTTATGATTATCTTTTAGCAGGGTTTGTCGATCGATGCACGAGACCGCACCAATTCGTTTTAAATAATCGATCGATGTCGCCTTCCCTGTAATCGCAACAGCCTGGTAACCGTATGCCGTCAACAATTTGATGGCGGTTGCCCCAACACCGCCCGTAGCACCAGATACCAAAATAGGTCCATCGCTTGGCTTGACGTGTTCTCGGATTTGGGCCACTGACATCGCTGCTGTATAACCTGCTGTACCATATGCCATGGCTTGTTCAAACTGAAGATTTTCTGGGCAACGGGTGATCCAATCATCTGGGACAACAATGATTTCTCCAAATCCGCCGTCTGTGTCCATGCCGAGGTCATAACCAATGACAATCACTCGATCGCCCGGCTTAAAATCTGCCGAACGGGACTGAATGACAACTCCGGCTGCATCAATGCCTGGCGTGTGTGGATAATGTCGAGTGACGCCTTTATTGCCAAAAGCAGATAACATATCTTTATAGTTAACAGAAGACCAATGCACTTGGATTTCTACCTCATGATCAGCCAGGTCTCGTCTTTCCAGCAACTGAATGCCTCGTTTAAAATCTCCATCTATTTCTTCAACGCGATAGGCTCTGAAGGTATGCTTCATAAACTCACCTCGATTAATTTTTTTATCATTATGACCCTTTGTCATCATTTAGATGTCATCGAATGTTACAATTAAAAAATTCCTTACGCTGATATGAACTGGAAGATACCTAACATCTATGAAACCTTTATTTGATACCGTCTTATCGATCTTATTAACCCATCCAGACACCTGGATTTCTGGTGGTAAGCTCGCAACACATCTGTACACCACACGCAATTCCATTTGGCGAATTATGAAACAATTACAAGAACAAGGTTATGACATCGAATCGGTAACGGGGCGAGGCTATCGCTTAAAAGGCACAACAGATCCAATACAAGTCTCCACATTAAAAGCGGCTCTACCCAACTGGGATATTCAATATGAGCCCGTGATCGACTCCACCAACCGCCGTCTTAAAATGCAAGCTCGTCAAGGGCTTAAAACACGCACCATCCTCCTGGCAGAACATCAAACGCAGGGGGTTGGTCGCAGAGGGCGTGCCTTTTTTTCCCCACCTAATTGCGGCATATACCTCAGTCTTTTACTCAATCAGGCGGATTTTGCCAATACAACGGTCAGCCACCTGCCTGCATTAGCTGCTGTCGCCTGTGCAGAAGCCATCGAAGCTTGTCAAACGCGCGCTTGTCACATCAAATGGGTGAATGATCTCATGATGGATGGACTCAAAATTGGCGGCATTTTGACCGAAGCAGATTACGCATTAGAGCTCGGTAGACCAGAATATGTCATTATTGGTATTGGTCTCAATGTCTATTTACTACAAGACCATTTTCCAGAAGAGCTCAAGCAAATTGCCGGGGCTATCTATCCGTCCTCAGAAATTCAAGCCGGTTTGCGCAACAACTTAATACTTGCGATCATACAGCGGATCACCCATTGGTTAAAAAACCATGATCCAGAGGCTTTATATCTCGCTTATCGTCAACGTTGCTGTTTAATTGACAAACCAGTAACTGTTTGGACACCTCAGCAAAACATCATTGGCAAGGCCATTGGACTCACGCCACAATACGCCTTGGTTGTGCAAGCTTCGGACACACAAGAAAGACTTGAAATCGATGCAGGAGAAGCTACGCTCCATCCGCCTGATCGTGCGTCTTCTTAATCGATGCCAGTTTGCTCAGATACGATTCAAAATCAAAGGGTTCCAAGACCGTTGTCTTCTTTAAATACAGGGGGTGATGTGGATGACCCGCCCGAGTCAGAGGACCAGCCTTCCACCAGGTTGCTTGATGAGCTTGTGCCAATTGCCCAATTTCGTGCATGTGATGACTTAAATAAGGTCGGGTGGTTAT
>JAEZVR010000065.1 GCA_023420715.1 Bacillota bacterium
CCTGGAGAGCTATGCCAGTTGTCCGTATCGGTTCTTTTTGCAGTATCTCTTAAAATTGTCACCGCCACCGGCAGATGACATCTTAGTGAATGAAGAAGGTACATTGGCGCATGCCATCATGGAAGAAGCTTTTAACGCGATTATCAAAGCGCAAAAAAACAGTGATCAGGCACCGCTTGGAGAGACCTTTGATGATATCAAAAACTGGATTCAACAACAGGTTAAAACCTATTTGGAATCATATCCGGCCTATGCTCGATATTTACAGCCTTATTATCAGGCGGTACTCATTCGCAGACTTGTTCGCTATATGACATTTGCGATTTTCAATCAACTCAAGCAGCAACCATTAGAAGCGGGGTGGGAGCATCATTTGGAATGGCGTTTTGGCGAAAATACAAAGTCTGGTGAGTCAGGTGAGGCGCAATCATTGACGGATGACAAAAAAACATCCGAAGGCTTTAGGCTTGAACTGATGAACCCAAAGCAAACGGTTGTCTTTGATGGTATTGTCGATCGCATTTCTTGTCACCCTGACGGAGGCGCTTTTTGTGTTGTCGATTATAAAACCGGCAAAAAGCAGATTCATTTAGATCGTCTCCTTGAAGGTTTGGAATTTCAATTACCCATTTATTTAAAAGCGTGGCTAACCGCTCAGGATCGGCCATCGGCTGACCTTCTGAAGTCAGATGCTGAATATTACCATTTGAAAGGGATTGAAGGATTGGAAGGTAAACTGGGTGATTCAGCCGACAAATCGCCATCCTTGGGTGAACAAATGCTAAAAAAGATGGCGGAAAAACAGCCGAAATCGCTTAAAGCTGTCTTGCAGGCGTATCAGGGAGATGCCTTTAAAGACACAGGGGACTCAAAGCCGCCCGATGGACGGATGGAACAACTGGTCAACATTGTACTGGATCAAGCGCGTATACAATTGGAACAGATGTATCAAGGGCAGTTTGCGGCTTGTCCGAGAACTGCTTCCACACAGGATGATGCAGCTGACCTGCCGTGTATATATTGCATGGGAAGCAGCAGTTGCCGTGTGGGTAAACGATTTAAAACAACTGGATCATAAGCGGATAAGTTGGGATTAAACGATGGCTTTTTCGATTGAACAACAACAGATTATTGATGCCCCCAAAGGGCCTATTTTGGTATCGGCTGCGGCTGGTTCTGGTAAAACGACGGTTATGACGGCCCGTTTGGCAAAGCGGATCAAAGATGGTGTCTTAAGTGCAGATCGCATGCTGGTTTTAACTTTTACCAAAAATGCCGCCGCCCATATGAAACAAAAACTTCAGGAAAATCTGATCGCCGAAATAAAAGGCCTCGATGGAGATGAGCGGGAAAAATTACAAAAGCAGCTCGATTTACTTCAACAAGCACAGATATCGACCATACATGCTTTTTGTTACCGCATCATTCAAGAGCACGGTCATTTACTCAACCACCTTAAAGATGAGAAGGCACCTCGTTTTACGCGTTTGCCTGAGTTGATGGATGAAGCGCTGGATGCACGCCAATTTTCAAAGACTTTTAAGCGATGCCTCAAAGATGCCTTTGCAACAGTTCATCCAGAAATGGATTGGACCACCAAGGAGGCGGTGGATCCTGAAGCTGTGGATTTTGCCGATTTTTTGCAGCGTTATTTTAATGGCGATGTATCGGCTTTGGAAAAAACCACGAAAACATTTTATGATCACCTGCGCAGCCAAGCCGATTATTTGAATGGCTTGGATCAGATTTTGTCCAAGATGGCTTGTTGGGCCAATAAGATAGAGGATGCACCCTTTATTCAAAGCCTGTGGGCTGATTTTGTCCTGCTGATTCGATGCTTGAAAGGGACGGATAAGCCGCAGGCAGAAGTAGATTTACCACAAGATCTGGCAGATCTATCTGCACCGCTGGCTCAAATTAAACGCTTGGCTCGTACTGATGGTGCGATGTTGCTTAAAGGCAAAGGTAAAGATGAACGCCAAGCCGCTTTGTTCGACTGGCTGGATCGTTTAGATGCTGTTGTACAAATTGTCGAAACAGATGGTCAAAGTATCCAGGAAAAGTGGCAGAAAATATCAGATCTTGCTAAGCAGGCACCGCCTTTTCCGCCTTGGCGAAATCAACAGAATGATCATCCCTCAAAAGCATTATTAACAGAATGTTTATGTACTTGGGTGATACCCGTTGTCCGTGCGCTGATGGGCGGATTTGGAACGGATAAATTTAAATCCTATCATCTTTTTTGGCACCTTGGCGGCATTTTTCAAATCGACTTGGCAGAGGAAAGGAAACATTTTTCGGCTGCGCTTGCAGACCTTTCTTGCTTTTTGGATTTTGTAAAGGTGCTAGATTTTAAGGATTGTCATCGCAGATATGTGAATAATCAGGTCAATTTTCAGGATCTAGAACAACTCGCTTATGAACTGATTCAGATGCCTGAGGTAGAGACTTATTATCGGCAACGATATACGGAAATTTATGTGGATGAATTTCAAGATACCAGCGTGATTCAAAAGGCGATTATCGATCATATACAACAGGATAATCTCTTTGTTGTGGGGGATGCCAAACAGAGTATCTATCAGTTTCGCCACGCCCGTCCACAGCTTTTTCAGACACTTGAAGCGGCTTACCAAAAAGACGATCATCCTGGTCAAAATTTTTATCTCAACCGAAATTATCGATCATGCGGGAATATCTTAAATTTGGCCAATCATGTCTTTGAACAGGTCATGTTGGGCTCTCAGCTTGAAATTGATTATCACGCGAATCATCGCTTCGTGATTCCGGAATCAGAGGAAAATACATCCGAATCGAACCCGGATTCAATGGCGCAAGGCGGCTTTTTGGTTTATGTGGACCAGCCTTCATCCGATGGGGATGCAGAAGGGTTGCCTGAAGCGGCAAACCTGGTTGATCAGCGCCCTGTCCTGCCGGAGGAATTAGCGGTTCAGCTGATTCGTCAATTGGTCCGACCTAAGGCTAACTACCCATCTTTTCAGTTTAGAGATATTTGTATTCTGGTGCCGACGAATCAAACTGTTCAATCCTATTTAGGTGTTTTGACTGAAGCTGGCATTCCTTGTCAAAGTGGCGCACCCAAATTTACAAATCTGACTTACGAACAGGAGTTGGTGATTCAGTTTATTTATTTGATGACCAATGTCTTCAATGATTATGCGTTGGCTGCGGTTTTGTTAAGTCCCATCTCGTGGGCACGGTATCGAGAAGATGATTTGTTGGTTTTAGCGGGTTTGAGGACTTACTTGCGAGATCTGATGCATCAAGAGATTGATGATACACCTTTAAAAGAAGTTTGCAAATCATATCGGCTGTATTCAAAATCATTTGCCGAAGCTTTTTTTGAATGGACGCGGTTGATGAAGACAGAGCCAACACGCTGTGCCGAGGTGATTCATTTCTGCGTTATTTCTCAGGCGGAATTGATCAAACATCGTACGGCGGAGGACGTGACTCAATTAATCCAACAGATGGCAGAGACATCTCGGCATTTATTTGAGATCAGAGAGCGTATTTTTTATGATTCAGCAGCGGATTGTTTGCGATCTTGTTTTTTAGATGAGGACTGGATGGTCTATTTCCAGACACTTGAAAATGGCAAAAACCGGTTGGCAAAACTTGAAGAAATCTTACTGTTTGTCGATCGACTCTGTAGGACAGAGGGCTTGAATTGGGTGGATATTCAGGCCGCTATGGAGCAAGCTGTCAAAGCACGCATTTTTACTCAGGAAAAGGGAGCCGACTTGTCACTTCGGCCGAATGTGGTTTCTGTTTTAACCGATCATGCGAGTAAAGGTTTGGAATTTCCTGTTGTCTTAATGGGGGACATTGCCTTTAAGACGCAAGGACACTCGGGTGCTTTGTATGAATTTGTTGATTATAAGTTTGAGTCCCGGAAGGACGCGTCACAGGTAGATGAAGCCCCAGCTCCAGACCAGTATATTGCACTCAATTATTGGCGTTGGATCGAGGGTGTACGGGTATTTGAACCTCTAATCATGCATCAAGTCGGTCTGCAAACGAAACGATATGCGGCTTTTGCCGAAAAGTTGCGGTTGATTTATGTCGGGATGACGCGGGCGGAAAAACAACTGTATTTCTTGTTGCCGGAATGGAAAACAATCAGGCATAAAATCTTTGAAAAAAGATCTAGATATTCAATTGTTGGAGATGCAGATGATCTCAAAAAGCGATTACAGATTCAACACATTTTAGAATTAAAAAGTTTGGGTGAGGTCTTGGCCTATGTCGACATCTGCGCGGATCAATGCTTGCCACTTCAAAAAATCGGTGTCTGTTTAGAAGACATTAAAGCTGTTTCAGCGTCTTCGCAGTTAACAACGGCACAAGGACTTTCAACAGATGCGATGGGTACTTTTTCCAAAGCAGAATTGGAGGCGCTTTTGAGACGAGCGCTTGCGCGGACAGAAGAAAAATTGCCCCTAATGGCACAAATGCCCAGTAAGTTCACGGTGAGTGAAATTAAGCGCATGGCAGATTGGCATGGTGATACAGTCGATGAGGTGTCAAATTCGTTGTATGAGCATTTTATTCCAGGTTTACGCGCCTTGCCTTACAACATGCAGTCTGTCCATACAATCTTGGATGAGGTGCAGCATTCGCAAACGCGTCAGTTTGGTGCTCAACTGGGGATTACATTGCATAAGCTTCATCAATTATTGCCTTGGGGGACTTTATATCAAGATTTGCAAGCTGAATCGGATGATCGAGCACAAGATGTCATATCCAAATTTTTGGAAGATTATTACCATGCCGGCTTATTGACGCACGAGGCCTGGGTTTCAGCCGTGGCTTTTGTGCCGAATTTGGTCGCTTTTTTAAGGCATGACTTGTGTCGTCAGATGAATTGTGCAGAGCAGTATCGACAACAGGGCGGTTTTGGTGTGCGACAGGAGATGCCCTTTACGCTTGCGCTTGAACCATCAGAGCTCGGTATGCCGATTTTCGCATTCGATCGACATCTATTGGTTCAGGGTATGATCGATTTGTGGTTTGATACGGGAGAAGATCTCGTGCTTCTTGACTATAAATCAGATTGGCTGTCTGGTGATGATGAGACGGTTCAGAAGGTTTTGCGTGAGCGTTATGGCAAACAGCTAGATATCTATCAGATTGCTGTCGAGCGCGCCGTAGGTCGTCCCTTAACTGCACGATGGATCTGGTCTATTCGTCGCCAAAAAGCTTATTCGATTTAATGGGCTTTGCTTGTTTGGCATAACGTTTGCGATTTCCCCGTCCGCCGAGGGTGGCTTCCATCGCTTTATTTTGTTTGCGAAGTGTCTTAAAAAAGTCTTTGAGCAGTTTAGCACAGTCGTCTGCCAAAATACCCGATGTCCATTGTACCCGGTGATTGACGTTTGGCTCATCATACACCTGCCACTTCGAGCAGATGGCACCTGCCTTTGGATCTTTGGCACCAAAGACGAGTCGTTCGATGCGTGCTTGTTGAATGGCACCAGCACACATCAGGCAAGGTTCGAGTGTTACATATAAGGTGCAGCCTTCTAGGCGCCATGACTGGCAGACTTCGGCAGCTGCTTGAAGGGCTGTCATTTCTGCGTGGCCATGAATGATGAGCTGGGACTCGCGGCTGTTTTTGCCTGAACCAATGATTTTACCGTCTTTAACAACAAGGGCCCCGACAGGGACTTCCCCTTGAGCGGCGGCAGATTGCGCATCATGTAAAGCAATGCGCATGAAGTGTTGATCCAGCTCAGTCTGTGCGTCATGCTTGTTTTTGGGGAATATTGGCACCATTTGACAGAACCTTTCTAGACTTTTATCGGGGTGACCTCTATAATACATAAATTAGTGAAATCCTGTAATCTAGGCCTTTAAGGAGAGCATATGGCAATTAAATCAGGGCGTTGTGCAAACTGTGGCTCAATTATTCGTGTAGATGATCAACAGTCATATGGCGTTTGTCCATTTTGTCGGGCTAAAACACCAGTTGATACGGCTTTGGCAATTGAGCAAAATCCGAGTGCGTACACGTTTCCAAATGAAGAACAGCCAGAATTAACGGAAGAAGACGAAAAATTGGCTTTGGTTGGCTATCACCGCACGACGAATCAGAACCTTAAAAAAGCGCAACAGCAAGTCGAGGCGGCAGCAGCCAGAGCACAAAAAAAGAAAACGCCGTCAGCTGCAGAGCGCGTTGCTGCTTTGCAATCCAAACCGATCGAAGTGCCAAAACTCAAATTCAAACAGATTTTATCCTTGGTTTTTGGAACATTACTGATCTTTGGTCTATTGGCAGGTATTACCCTGAACCTTTATTTTTCAAGAACTGAGAAGCGCCTGGCCTTAAACCAGCACATTCATGAGATTCTTCCCTTTGATCCTGTTAAAAATACAGACGGCTTTGCCTTTTCTGGTCAGTCCAATCAACATCTAATGGCTGTTTCGCCGAATGCTTTGAATCCGACCACAGCTCAACAGGTGTATGATGCCTTTAAAAAAGCGCGTGCAGATGTCTATGGTCTTTCGCCAGATGATGCCCAGTCCAATGTTACTGTCCGTCTTTACGGAAAAGAGGGCGGATATGTCGTAAATCAGTCAGGTGTGTCTGCCATAGAAGCGCAGAAAGATGTTCCGACACACTCTAGTACACCAGATGCATCTGCTGCCAAAACATCTTGATGATTCTGATTCATCGAAGTTTCATAAAAGGACGTCACCGTTTGGTGACGTCCTTTTTCGTCCATCTAAGCTTCATGACTTTCGAGGTATTTCACCACTGCCTGTGCGGCCCTGGCGCCATCGCTAGCTGCGGTTACAATTTGCCGCAAATCGGTTTGTCTGGCGTCTCCAGCCGCATACATGCCAGGACGTTTTGTGGCTAAATGCGCATCGGTTTGGATAAAGCCATTTTCATCAAGGATATCGAGGTCCTTTAAAAAACCAGTATTTGCGTCTAAGCCGACCATAGGAAATACGCCGTGACAGGGTAGTTCAAAGGTTTCGCCAGTATGTCTGTGCGTAAATTTCACAGCAGTCAGATGCTGATCGTTGCCGACAAAGGCTGTTGGAAGATAGTTATAGTGAACTTGTATGGTTGGATGATTTAAAACGGCATCCACCAATATTTTTTCTGCCCTTGGTTGATCTCGGCGCAAAACTAAATGAACAGCATGGGCAAATTTGGAAATGTAAGCGGCATCTTCAAAAGCAGAGTTCCCCCCGCCAATCACAACGACATCTTTCCCCTTAAATAAGGCACCGTCACATACGGCACAATA
>JAEZVR010000121.1 GCA_023420715.1 Bacillota bacterium
ATGACTTGCTCGTGTTGTCCAGATGATCTTGCTTCTAAACGCACCCAATTTTGCCGATTGGGGATTTGTAATTCGGCTGCATCTTCGATTAAAACAAGGCGCTCTGATGATGGAATTTGATCGAGCAAAACATTGAGTAAGGTTGTTTTGCCGGTACCCGTTCCACCGCAGATAAAAATACTCTTTTTGGCCAGAATGGCCTCGTTGAAAAAATCCATCAGAGGAGCTGTTAAAAAGCGCGATTGAATCAGGGCTTCTGCCTCATGCCGAATCCCTGTGAATTTTCTGAGTGTGAGGCAGGCGCCTTCGCTGGCAATGGGCGGTAAAACAGCATTTGCTCTCGTTCCATCGGATAAACGAGCGTCTGCTATGGGTGTGGTTAAGTTGATATGTCGATTGGCACGAGAAAAGAGATTGAGAATAAATTGTTCTAGTACGGTTTCGTTTTCAAATTTAATCTCGCTTGGGTACAATTGGCCGTTGGCTTCGTAATAAATTTCGTCATATCGATTGACCATAATTTCTGTAATTTGCGGGTTGTCCATTAAAGGTTGCAAAACAGACATACCTCTGGTGTGACTGTAAATCCAGTCAAATAATTTTTGTCGTTCTTCAATCGATATGCCGCTTTTAAACAGATGACGAATAATGGCATGATTCAAAGCTTGTTTGTAGGTTTCATCTGGTGCATCGACGTGTTCGACCATCTCTTTTAAAATTGCATTTTTATAGGTGTCGATCATAGCGGATTCCTTTCAGGTTTAGCGCTGACAGAGAATTTTTCGATGCTGGATGTGATGGTTATCTAAATGCGCTATTGCTTGCGTGATGAACGGATGGTCTTCATGACCATTAAAATAAACTCGATCAATGATTGGGAACCATGGATAATGGCTCGCCCATTGCGCATCAGGCAGATAGAATAAAACCTGTGTTTTTTCGATTGAATTTTGACAAAAGGCTTTGAGGTTTCTGAGCAAGGTTTCCCATGTCTGTGTTTTAAACCGGTCCAGATCATCCTGGGCTTGAAGTGGTGGGATGAAGAGGTTGCCTTCGCCGATGGGTCGGCAAAAGGCTGTAAATAAGGCGGGATCTTTGCTGGTGGGTGTTTGCAGGAGTAGTTGAGAGAGGTTTTGTAGACACTGAGCAGGTTGTCTAGACGGATAAAATGCTGTTTTATCCAGAAACAGGCAAGACAGTTGAAGACGCAACAAATCACTTTGTTGTGTTAAAGGTATGAAAATTAGACGCCTGCCGCCGCGTCCGAGATATTTGACCAGTGTACGCAATGCTTTTAGCGGAAATTTGGGTTGATGACACCACAAAAGAGATAGCGGTTGTTTTACCCCTTGATTTGCTGTGCAAATACCGAGGTTGGTTTGCTTTGCATGTTGTTGCATGGCCATGAAGGGCTTTATGGCTGTTATTAAGGCGTGCTTCCCTTTTGTGCGCAAGCGCTCGATGGTCTGTTTGGTTGTGCTAGGGTTGTTGTGCAAATTCATTGTGCCACCTTCTAAATTGCGTTGAAACCAGTTTATGTGAGCACCTGGTTTAGGGTAGTCGTTTTTTTCTGCAAAAACAGACTTTTTTCAACAATTTAGAAACGTTTGGCGAAACTGTTTTGACTTGATCCGATCATTTTAATGTGCTAAACTCCGAATGAATCTTATCAAGAGTGGTGGAGGGAGCGGCCCGAAGAAGCCCGGCAACCAGCAGATCTGTATGGTGCCAAATCCGACAGGATATTTCCTGAGAGATGAGACAGTTTGTGTTTAGAACTCTCGGATGCCCGAGGGTTTTTTTATTGAAGGAGATCGTATGCAAGAACCTTTAATTAAATTAGCGCCTGGTCACTATTTGTTTTCGTCTGAATCGGTAACAGAAGGTCATCCAGACAAAGTCTGTGATCAGATATCAGATGCGATACTAGACGAAATTTTACGCTCAGATCCGATGGCTAGGGTAGCTTGTGAAACTGTTGCAACGACAGGCATGGTTTTAGTCATGGGAGAAATTTCTACGGCATGTTATGTTGATGTTGCTAAAATTGCGCGTGATACCATTTGTGAAATTGGCTATACGAATGCTGCTGGTGTGGGTTTTTCTGGTGAATCTTGTGCGGTGCTGACGGCAATTGACGATCAGTCTCCCGATATTAGTATGGGTGTGGATAATGCCTACGAAACGCGCCGCTCTGATGAGCATAGTACTGGTGCTGGGGACCAAGGCATGATGTTTGGTTATGCTTGTGATGAAACCCCTGAGATGATGCCCATGACGCTTGTGTTGGCCCATCAATTGACAAAACAATTGGCAAAGGTGCGCAAAAACGGCGTCTTACCGCTTTTAAGACCGGATGGAAAAGCCCAGGTGACCATTGAATACAATGATCGCCACGAAATTGAACGGATTACAGATATCGTGATTTCCACACAACATGCGCCTGAGTATGATGCAGATCAATTGCGTTCCGATATTATTCGTCAGGTGATTACACCAGTTATTTCGGCAGGCCTTATTGACGACGAAACTCGCATTTTTGTAAATCCTACGGGGCGCTTTGTGGTCGGTGGGCCTGAGGGAGATTCAGGCTTGACTGGTCGAAAAATTGTTGTGGATACATACGGTGGTTGGGCTGGTCATGGTGGTGGCGCATTTTCTGGAAAAGATCCGACCAAAGTGGATCGCTCTGCATCTTATATGGCCCGTTATATTGCTAAAAATATCATTGCTTCCGGATTTGCCAAGCGTTGTGAATTGCAATTGGCTTATTCCATTGGGGTAGCACATCCCTTATCGATCATGATTGATACATTTGAAACGGGTACTGTTTCGGAGGACGTTTTGGTGCAGGCGGTTCAGATGGTCTTTGATCTTACCCCTGATGGCATTATTCAAACCCTAGATTTACGTCGTCCGATTTATCGCCAAACTGCGGCATACGGCCACTTTGGACGTACGGATTTGGATTTGCCTTGGGAAAAGACAAACCGAATTAATGAACTTAAAACCGCAGTGGCGCAATTGCTCAATTGACACATGTTCAAAAAAGTTGAAAATGATTGGTTTTTGTTGATTTAAAGCGGTGTCAGTGACATCGCTTTTTCTTTACGCTTTTGGTAAATGGTATATAAACCAAAGGAGGGGTAGGTTGCTCACCAATGGACTAACAGCAATTCGTCATTTAATTGGTTCACAGTATTTAGGTCTGTCGGTTTGTTTGGATTGTGGTAAACCCTTAGTCAATCACCATTTTCTGATGTCAGAAAGCCGAAGGCAATTGGTGCTAGATCAGCGTGTTTGTTCGTCCTGTTTGGGGCGTTGGCATCTTTTTGATCCCCAAAATGCTCGCCGTCAAATGAAAACGGTTGGTTCTAGGGCATTATCAGGTTATTGCCGGCATCCGCGTTTAATGGATAGTTATTGTATTAGTGTTGCACCTTATGTGGATCCATTTAAGCGTTATATATCTCGCTTGAAATTCTATGATGGAACCGTCTATGCGCCTGTTTTGGGAGATATTTTGTGGTTTGGACTGAGATTGCACTTGTCTTGGTTAAAAACACAGTTTGAGGATGATGCTTTGGTTATTTGTCCCATGCCTCTCCATCATCGAAGATTGATGGAACGCGGATATAATCAAAGTGAATTGTTGGCAGAAAGACTTCTGAAGCATTTAAACCGTTTAGGATATGAATGGCAGTTCATGCCACAGTATCTTAAACGCATTCGACAGACATGCAGACAGAGTGAATTATCCTCATGGTCGGATCGTTTTGCCAATCTGGAACAGGCATTTTTAGCAGATCGCGCTGTCACTGGTAAGGTCATCTTGTTGGTGGATGATGTGGTGACCTCATCGGCAACTTTGCGTTCAGCCATGCTTACACTGTACGAGCAAGGTGCAGCGGAAGTTCTGGCTTTAACGGTTTGTCGGGCATAATCTCGGGATAATTTCTGTACGATAGATCACATCAGGAATAGGTGCCTATGATATACTAAGAACAACCTGAGATGAGGTTGCTTCTTGTTTTTGAACCTTCATGACTTAAAAGGGAGCTCGGGTCAATGTGGAATACTATCAAGCCTGCTGGACAGGACGATAAAAGACCACTGCAGAGCACCCACCTGACGATCCGTTAGGTGTCAAAAGAGAAGCACCGCATTTCGGGCCTTTTGTTATAATCCTTTTGTTCAATGCTTTGTTAGGTGTCCCCTTTATTTTTAATGGGTGATTAATGAGAGGTTAGTCATGAAAATTTACAATACGATGTCACATCAAAAGGAAGTTTTTGAGCCGTTAGAGCCAGGTAAAGTTAAGATTTATGCCTGTGGACCTACGGTTTACAATTATTTTCATCTTGGAAACGCAAGACCTTTCATTACCTTTGATACATTGCGTCGGTTTTTTGAATATATCGGGTATGACGTTACCTTTGTTCAGAATTTTACGGATATTGATGACAAAATGATCCGCAAAGCAAATGAAGAAGGCATTTCTGTTCGTCAGTTAGCCGATCGATACATAGAAGCCTATTTTGAAGACGCGAAGGCTCTGAATATCAAAAAAGCCACGTATCAACCAAAGGCAACTGAAACAATGGATGATATCTTGGCGATGATTCAGACCTTGGTTGACAAGGATTTTGCTTATGTCTCTGAGGATGGGGTTTATTTTGAACCAGCAAAATTTGATCAATATGGCGCGTTATCTGGTCATCATTTAGAAGACTTGCTTGCAGGTGCTAGTAATCGTTTAGGAGATACCGATCATAAACGTCATCCGATGGATTTTGCTTTGTGGAAATTCAAAAAAGAGGGTGAACCATTTTGGGAAAGTCCATGGGGAGATGGACGCCCAGGTTGGCACATTGAATGTTCTGCGATGATTCGAAAATACTTAGGAGAAACCATCGACATTCATGGTGGTGGTCAAGATCTGGTTTTTCCGCATCACGAAAATGAAATTGCGCAAAGTGAATGTGCTTCCGGACACCCCTTTGTTCGATATTGGATGCATAATGGTTTTGTCAACATAGACAATGAAAAAATGTCTAAGTCAGCCGGTAATTTTTTTACGGTTCGAGATATCCTTCAAACCTATGATCCAATGGTTTTGCGCTTTTTTATTTTAAGTGGTCATTATCGCAGTCCTCTGAATTTTAGTTACGAGCTGTTGGATATGGCACAAGCCAGTTTACAGCGTATTTTGACCTGTTTGAATAACTTAACGTTTTTGATTTCCTCTAAGTCTGGTATCGCTTCAACAGAATTATTAGAACAGGCAAAGCAACGTGTCCAGCAGGCGCGGGAAGAATTTATTGAGGTTATGTCAGATGACTTAAATACATCCGATGCCGTTCGGGTGATCTTCGATTTGGTGCGCGATGCGAATACCTTAGCGGCTCAAACAGACGTCACCCCAGATCTTTTAGTCGTATATCGGGAGATGATTGTATCTTTGGGAGATGTGCTTGGACTTGTTTTTGAATCCAATACTTCCATCCCTCAAGAAGTGCTCGATTTGGTTGCGCGCAGAACAAAGGCAAAACAAGCGCGCGATTTCCAAGTTGCAGATCAAATTAGAGATCAGGTTTTAGCCATGGGATATAAAATTGAAGATACGCCAGAAGGTCCACATGTCGTCCGAGCTTAATCAAAATACAGATCTCAACGCAATGGAGGGTGTGGTCCATTACGAGTTGTTCGGCCTGGAAGCACCCGAACAGGTCGCCAATCTTCCGATTTCGGCATTGGCTTATGTTGGAGATGCGGTATATGAATTGCTTGTACGGCAACATTTGCTGGTTACTAGAAGGCAAAGTGCACGGCAATTACATCAACAGAGTATTCAATGGGTCAAAGCGAGTTATCAAGCTAGTATTGGTCGCGCGATTTTTGAGGAATTGCGGGAAGATGAACGACATATTTTTTTGAGAGGGCGAAACCATGCCCCTGGCGCAATGCCCAAGCATGCTAATCCTGTAGATTATCGATATGCTTCAGGGTTAGAGACACTTGTGGGCTATCTTTACTTAAGTCGTCAATCAGAGCGGTTGCATTGGATTTTTCAGCGGGTGGTTAATCCCGCCAAAGAAATATAGGTATACCGGAGAGCTGTCATGTCCGATCGTAAGAAAAATTTAAATCAAAAGCAAAAACGTGTGCAAAATTGGGGGGATCAGTTCGGCAATCAGCGGTCTTTAAATGCTTCTCGAACAGGGCGGTCTTTGAATGAACACAGCAGACGTGGCAGAAAAGTCGTGAGATCTACTCAGCGTCCCCATAAATCGCCTGTTTTTGAACCCGATAGCAACACATATCTGCCAAATCGACAGCAAGTAGAAAATGAGAGCCTGTCTGATTGTTTAATTGAAGGGCGCAATCCAATTGTAGAGGCCATTAAAGCCGGTAGAACGATTGAAAAATTGTGGGTTATGCAATCGCCAGAAGGAAGCCGCGACCCAAAGCTTGCGGCATTGATTCAGTTGGTAAAGCAGCAGGGCGGTTTAATTATGGAAGTGCCTAAAGCTACGCTGGATGGCCTTTCGGTTAGTTATAACCATCAAGGTCTCATTGCCCGGACAGCCATGCATGCCTATGCGAGTCTAGATGACTTATTCGAGCGAGCGGCATCCCGTCAAGAAGATCCTTTCTTTATTGTGTTGGATCGGATTCAGGATGGCTATAATTTAGGCAGTGTTTTGCGGATTGCAGATGCGTGCGGAGCGCATGGTGTGATTATTCCTGCGCGTCGTTCAGTTGGGTTGAATGCTGTTGTTGCAAAGGCATCAGCAGGCGCAATGGAACATGTTTTGTGTTGCAAAGTCACCAATTTATCGCAGACCATTCGGCTGTTAAAAGAAAGAGGTTTATGGATTATTGGCGCTGAAGCAGGTGGTGACAATTTATATGCAGGTCAGGATTTGACAGGACCCATGGCCATTGTTATTGGGAGCGAAGGTTTTGGCATTGCGGATGCGTTGCTTAAACATTGTGATTTTAAATTAGAAATTCCCATGTTTGGATCGGTCAATTCGCTTAATGCGGCCGTGGCCTGTGGAATTATAGCTTATGAAATTAGAAGACAGCGACAACTATCCAACCCGTGATGCCCTTCAATGGAGACAGCTAATTCATGATGCAAAGCATGGTTCTGACGAGGCTTTTTCAGCTTTAACAGAGGCTTTCATGCCCTTGATGCTTAAACTGGGATATCTCTACAAAACCCCAGGGATTGAAATGGATGATTTCAGACAAGAGGGGCGTATATCGCTTTACCGTGCGATTCAGAGGTTTGATGAAAATCAAGGCATTCCTTTTCCGGCTTATGCTTCCAGATGTATTCAAAATGCCTTAATCGATTTTAGCCGTCGCAATCTTCGAACAAAAAACCGTATGTTAGATTGTGCAGAGCGATCAGAAGATGCGGTACAGGCTGCCTTCAGTCGTGAGCAAAAGCATATCGATATTGAAAATCAGCTGATTGGTCGTTTGGATGAAATGGATCGACTGGCAGCCATGAAGCAGATCATGCAGGCAGTTTGTTCAGATCTGGAACAAGCTGTGCTCATTCGATATTTAACGGATGAACGTCCTGCGGAAATTGCCGCCCACCTCCAATGTACCCCACTTCAAGTTCAAAATGCCCTATATCGTGCACGTAAAAAAATGCGCTTGGCTCTTGAAGAACGGGAGGTAGAGCGCCAAAATAAGAAAAAACGGAAAGCATAAAGAAGGTCAACATGAGATATCATCGCATAAAAGGCGCTATCCAGAGAAAAATTTTCATGTGTTTGATCATTCTGCTTTGCCTGTTATTGGGTGGTGTGGCTCGATATTTTTATGCCATGAATGCGTTTCTTCAATCCAGGGGTAATGGCAAACAAGATTTTGAACGTTTTCATAGCAGCAGTATTTTTTTATCGCCTTTATCCGAGGCAAAATTGGTTCAAAAAATCTTGGATGCCTTGCGAGATCCAAGTCAGATTCGCATGGTATTTCAGTCTATACCGCTTTATCAGCTTAACGGTATAACTTATGAAGAATTTGCACAATATATATACCTGTTGGATCATTTGACGACACAGAAGTTAGATACCTTTTCAATTATGACAGTCTCTGTCAGAAATGCCTTAATTGAACAGTTGTCAAAGGATTTGCCAAGGGAAGCTGCTGTTATTCGAAATAGTAATTACTATTGGTTGGAAAATGCAGCAAGGGACACCGATGTGCATATTCCGATTATGATACAAAAAAATATTCAAGGCGACGCCTATCTCTCGCGGATGTGGATGACGCGTTGTGTACAGCTTTACGACTATGTTCAATTTTATTTGAATATCCTCAAAAACAGCGATACCAACTTGCTCAGCAAGCTCATTTATTCCCAAAGTCAGCAAACTGCCATCCGCGAACACAAGGCAGATCTGTTGATGCGGCACTATCAAGCGAAACATGTCGATGTTGAACGGGATGTCCAGATTTTAAATTTACAGATGAATTCAGCTGTTATTGAAGCCCGTTGGACAGAGTATGACGAAGCAGGAAAATCAGATGAGCATCGCAAGCAGTTTAAAATAACCTATGATGGTGTCAGTTTTGAGGTCTTAGATTATATTCCCCAAACCTTCAATTTGTCGCAGTTTGATTTTCGCAAGCCGAGCATGACAACTTCTACTTTAAGGGTCGGTGAATATGTGCACGAAGCGTTAATCGAAAAGATTTATGGAAAACCAATGGGAATGTATGTGCACGATCTACCGGACTGGCTAAATTATGACGGGCGTGCTCAGTTGATCGACTTGTTTTACCCAGAAATATCCATACAAATTGTAGGTGTTTTAGGGCCTTCTGGTGGTTGGGAAGGGACCTTGAGGTCTGTTTATATTTATCGTCCGACGATTGCGCTGGATCTAGGTGTTTCTCCCGGTATGACACTCGAATCAGTTTTGCAGAAGTTGCCCTTTGAAGATGTGACACATTTTAATTTTGCTGTCGATCATGTTACCGCTGATTTTGGCTTTAAAGAAGGACGGCTTTACGGGATTCGAGTGACAGATCATCGGTTTGATCACACCGCATCGCTTGGCAAGGCTGACGCGCCTGAGTCATGATTTTGGACTTGGTCTCAGTAAGCGATCTTTTATGACGTCTATGCTGAGTGGGTCTAAGCCATTTTGTCGTAAATAGGTTTCCGCATTTTTGTATCGCGCTCTAAACTGCTTTAAAAAATACGTCATATTCCAGTAGTCTGTTCGAATGAGCTGAATACGGTTGCCAGGATATAAATGTTTTAGACGCTCGATTTTAGGGGCAAGATAAGCCGCACTGATTTGATAG
>JAEZVR010000110.1 GCA_023420715.1 Bacillota bacterium
AGCTGCGTCAACGTGTCGGCTTGGTTTTTCAATATCCGGAACATCAGTTGTTTGCAGAAACCTGTGCACAGGATATTGCTTTTGGTCTTATGCAGCAAGGAAAATCAAAAGATGTCGTCGATGCTGCTGTCAAAGATGCCATTCAGATGGTTGGATTAGATGAATCCATTCTTGAGCGATCTCCTTTTGAATTATCTGGTGGTCAAAAACGCCGAGTGGCCATTGCAGGTATTTTGGTCATGCAGCCAGATATCTTAATTTTGGATGAACCGACAGCCGGGCTAGATCCACAGGCAAAGCATCAAATGTTTGCCTATTTGCGTCGGCTAAAAGCGAGGGGGACGACCATTATTTTAGTCTCTCATCATATGGATGAACTGGCAGCCTTGTCAGATCGTTTATTGGTCTTGCACGAAGGTCGATCTTTGGCTTTTGGCACACCTCAATCGATTTTTAAATCGGTAGCGGTTTTGCGTCAAGCAGGTGTTGATGTCCCGCAAACGGTTCATTATATGGCTACTTTGTCTGAAAAAATGCAAGCCCGTTTGACGGATGCAGTATCATATTGTTTTACCCCGGCGGCTGCGTGTGATGCATCGTTGGCTGTTTTGTTAGGTGGTGCGGAGGAGACAGATTCATGAAATTGACAATTGGGCAATATATGCATGGTCACTCCATTTTGCATCGCTTGGATCCGCGCCTAAAAATTATCTTCATGTTTATTTTCATGATTCTGATTTTTTTATTGGCAAAGCCGATCCCTTTATTGGGTTTTGGTGTTTTTTTGATGATTATTGCAATTCTAAGTAAGGCGCCCTTAAAAGTATTATGGAAAAATATACGGGCCATTTGGTTTATTGCTATTTTTGCGTTTTTGGTGAATGTATTTAGTTTACAATCTGGCATTGTGCTATGGCAGTTTCAACAAATTCGCATCACAACAGGCGGATTATGGTTTGGTGGACAATTGGTTTTGCGATTGATTTATTTGGTCTTAACATCCACTTTATTATTGACCTTGACCACGACACCAATCAAAATTGCCGATGGTTTGGAGCGCCTGTTTAAACCGCTCGAATGCATTAAATTTCCCGCTCATGAGTTGGCGATGATGATGTCGATCGCACTTCGGTTCATTCCGACCTTGGCAGAAGAGACCGAGAAAATCATGAAGGCGCAGACGGCAAGAGGTGCGGATTATGACACAGGTGGCTTGATTAAACGAGCAAAGGGTATGGTCACCATGCTCATCCCCTTGTTTGTTTCTGCCTTTAAAAGAGCGGACGACCTCGCGCTTGCCATGGAAGCAAGATGTTATCACGGTGGGGATGGGCGAACCAAGTTAAATCCGTTGCGGTATGCCATCTTGGATGCGATCGTGGCGTTGTGTTTTGTCCTTGTGATTGGTTTTCTATGCTTTAGCCAATGGATGATCTAGTATGCGGCGAAAGATTGCTTTATTAACCGAATATGATGGCACGCGTTATTGTGGTTGGCAATGGCAGAAAAATGCGATGTCCATTCAAGAAAAATTAACCCAGGCACTTCAAAAGGTCCTTGACCAACCAATCTGTCTTTGTGGCTGTAGCCGTACAGATTCAGGTGTTCATGCACGTGGCCATGTGAGCCACTTTTGGATGACACACAGCATCCCAGCAGAACGCCTTCCCTTGGCACTTTTGCACGCACTCCCACAGGATATTGTTGTGCGAAAAGCAGCAGATGTAGATCCATCTTTTCATGCGCGTTATGATGCGCAGCGTAAACAGTATTCATATCGCATCTGGAATGATCGTTTGCCTTCTGCTTTAGGACATCGTTATATGGCGCATATCCCTCAAAAATTAGATCTTTCGCTCATGCGCGAGGCCGCAAATCTTTTTATTGGCACAAACGATTTTCGCGCATATATGGCGGCTGGTGGACAAGTCAAATCAACGATTAGACGGATTGATCGGGTTGACCTGATAGAAGCGGATAAAACCCTAACGTTCATTGTTGAGGGAAATGGCTTCTTGTATAATATGGTGAGAATTATGGTCGGTACCTTGGTTTATATTGGTCAAGGGAAGTTGGAACCAAGGTCGATTACAGAGAGTTTTAAAACCGGTCGTCGTCAGATTGTCGGTATCACGATGCCACCCGAAGGCCTTTGTTTAGAACATGTCTGGTATCAAAAACCAGTTTTTGATGAGAGGGGCAGACTTGATGATATGGAATGATCGTACAAACTTGTCTATGCTGACAGATTTTTATGAATTGACGATGTCTCAATCTTATCTCGACGGCGCGGACGAGCAGACCATTGCTTATTTTGACCTATATTTTCGAAAAGTGCCAGAAGGCGGCGGATATGCCATTATGGCAGGGGTCGAGCAAATGGTTGACTATTTAAAGGCGCTGACTTTTTCTTCGGAAGATATCGCCTATTTAAGGTCACTCCAGTGTTTTGATGAGCGCTTTTTAAAGGTTTTGGAAACGTTTAAATTTGCCTGTGATGTCTGGACCATTCCAGAAGGTACGCCGATTTTTCCAAATGAGCCCATTGTCAAAGTGCGCGGACCGATTATTCAGGCATCCATGATCGAAACGATGTTGCTCTTGACGATTAACCATCAGTCTTTAATTGCAACCAAGGCAAGTCGTATTGTGCGTGCGGCGGGAACAAAGCCAGTGATGGAGTTTGGGGCGAGACGGGCTCAAGGATATGATGCTTCCGTTTTAGGGGCGCGGGCAGCTTATATTGCTGGCGTATCGTCCACCTCTTGTACAATCGCAGGACAAACATTTGGGGTGCCAATTTCGGGTACGATGGCGCATAGTTTCGTACTCATGCACGACAGTGAATTTGAGGCTTTTAAGCGCTATGCAGAATCTTTTCCGGAAGATACGGTTTTGCTGGTAGATACATACAACACCTTAAAGTCAGGTGTGCCAAATGCCATTCGGGTGGCAAAGGAAATCTTGGAACCTCGTGGCAAGCGTTTAAAAGGCATTCGAATTGATAGCGGAGATTTAGCCTATCTAACAAAAGAATCTCGTAAACTTTTGGACGAAGCCGGGCTTACGGATTGTAGAATTATTATTAGTAATGCGCTTGATGAATATTTGATTGAAACGCTTTATCGGCAGGGCGCAAAGGTAGATGCATTTGGGGTTGGTGAACGTTTGATTACCTCTCGGGCAGAACCTGTATTTGGTGGTGTATATAAATTAGCCGGAATTCAGCGCAATGCGCATGGACCGGTTATACCAAAAATGAAAATCTCGGATAATATCGGAAAAGTCACCACACCTTGCAGTAAATCTGTGTGGCGGTTTTATGATCGAGAAACCCAAAAGGCTTTGGCAGATGTGGTTGCATTGGCGGACGAAAAGCTGGATCAAAATGATGTATATGAGATTTTTCATCCACTCCATACCTGGAAGCGCAAACAGCTGACAAATTTTGTGGCAAAGCCTTTGTTGCAGCCCGTTTTTCTAGCTGGTCAATGTGTTTTTCAACGGCGATCCATTGAATCGATTCGTCAATATTGTCGTGAACAACTAGACACACTTTGGGATTCGATTTTGCGTTTTGAGAACCCTCAGGTGTATTATGTGGATTTATCAGAGGCCTTGTGGTCTGTCAAGCAAGATCTTCTGCGTGATCAAGGACTAGGATCGTAAAAAGAATTAAGGAGATACATATGAGTATTATTGTAACCATGACAATTGAAAACAAGGGTGTGATTCGTGCTGAATTATATCCCGAAATCGCACCAGAGTCTGTGAAGAATTTTGTTTCTTTAATCCAAAAGGGATTTTATGACGGCTTAACCTTCCACCGCATTATCCCGCGTTTTATGATTCAGGGTGGTTGTCCCCAAGGCATTGGAACGGGTGGACCTGGCTATACCATTAAGGGTGAGTTTGCCAGCAATGGGATTCAGAATAACTTAAAACACGAGAGAGGTGTTTTATCGATGGCCCGTTCAATGATGCCCAATTCAGCCGGCTCACAGTTTTTTATCATGCACGAAGCGGCGCCGCATTTGGATGGTCAATATGCCGCTTTTGGAAAAGTTATTGAGGGGCTAGAAGTTGTCGATGCAATTGCAAGTGTGCGCACGGGTGCAAATGATCGACCCATTGAGCCCGTTGTGATCGAGAAAATGACCGTCGAAGGTGAGGGCGTTGAAACGCTTGGAGAGCCCCAAAAACTTTAATCAGCAGAGAAATATAAGGAAAAGTATCATGACATCAGCAGATCAAAAGCGTTACTACATTACAACACCCATTTATTATCCGAGTGACAAATTGCATATTGGTCATTCCTATACCACCGTGGCCGCAGATACGATGGCACGTTATAAGCGGATGCGGGGTTATGATGTCATGTTCTTAACTGGTACGGATGAGCATGGCGCTAAAATTCAAAAAAAGGCCGCAGAGAAGGGGATGACACCGCAAGCTTTTGTGGATGATATCGTGGCTTCGATTAAAAAATTGTGGTCACTGATGAAAATTCAATACGATCATTTCATTCGTACAACAGATGAAACACATGCGCGTTGTGTTCAGGCAGTCTTCCAAAAATTATATGATCAGGGAGACATCTATTTGGGTCGCTATGAGGGTTCTTATTGCACGCCCTGTGAATCTTTTTGGACAGAAACCCAACTGGTGGACGGCTGTTGTCCAGATTGTGGTCGAGCAGTACACCATACAACAGAAGAAAGCTATTTTTTTCGCTTGTCCAAATATCAGGATCGCATTATCGAATGGATTGAACAGCATCCAGAATTTATTCAGCCGAGCAGCAGAGCAAATGAAATGTTAAATAATTTTTTGCGTCCTGGATTGGCTGATTTGGCTGTATCTCGAACGACTTTCGACTGGGGGATTCCAGTACCTTTTGATTCCAAACATGTGATTTATGTTTGGATTGATGCGTTGGTTAACTATATTTCTGCGCTGGGTTATCCAGAAAAGACGGACGCCTTTCAAACCATGTGGCCCGCCAATGTTCATTTGGTTGGCAAAGAGATTGTGCGTTTTCATACGATTATTTGGCCGGCATTGCTGATGGCTTTAGATTTGCCGCTGCCGCAACAGGTTTATGGTCATGGCTGGCTTTTGCTGAGTGGTGGTAAAATGTCAAAATCGATTGGCAATGTGGTGGATCCAGAAATCCTCTGTGGCCGATACGGGGTAGATGCCATTCGCTATTTCTTATTAAGAGAGATTCCATTCGGCGCTGATGGTAATTACTCGAATGAGGCCCTGATTAACCGGATTAATTCAGATTTGGCAAATGATTTAGGCAATTTGCTCAGCCGGACAACGGCCATGATTCAAAAATATTTTGCAGGCGTCTTGCCGCCAGCACGACAAGCAGATTTGTTGGATGACGAAATTCAAACCTTAGCGATTCAAACCGTCAATCGGGTGTCTGGTCATCTAGATCAATTGCAGTTTAGTCTGGCTTTAGGCGAAATATGGAAGCTAATTGGGCGTGCCAATAAATACATTGATGAGACAACGCCTTGGTTGCTTGCAAAAGATGAGACACAAACTGCTCGCTTGGCAACGGTGCTTTATCATTTAGGCGAAGTACTTCGTATGGTTGCTGTTATGCTTAAGCCCTTTATGCCGGAAACATCCATTGCCATATTAAATGGGCTCAGTATCGCACAGACAGATGATCAACAAACCAGCTGGTGTCATTTGTCCGAATTTGGGCTCTGGAAACCTCAAAATGCCATAGAAGCGGTTGCACCGCTTTTCCCGCGGTTGGATTTATCTCAAGAAATAGATGCCTTAAATGTCATCGTAGAAGCAAAGCGTGCACAAGCTGTTGAATCGCCTGTTCAGAACGCGAAAGACGAAACAATATCAAAAGCGCCAGTTTCTTCACAAGACGCTACCGAATGCAATGAAGGCATTTTACCGATTGATTTTGCAGATTTTGCAAAAATCCAATTGGTTGTGGGGGAAGTGGTCGCCTGTGAGGCTGTTCCAAAATCCAAGAAATTATTATGCTCACAAATCCGAATTGGCG